>CAYNNS010000382.1:0-2957 GCA_964398345.1 uncultured Gemmatimonas sp.
GACGTGCTCGAGATCGTGCAGCTCGAACGCCCGCTCGGCGTCGTCGTGCAATTCGGCGGCCAGACCCCGCTCCGGCTCGCGCGCGGCCTCGAGGCCGAGCAGGTTCCGATTCTCGGTACGCCGCCCGAGGCGATCGATGCGGCGGAAGACCGGGGCCGTTTCGAAGCGATCGCGCGCGAGCTCGGCGTTGCGCAGCCCCCGAATGGAACCGCCCTGAATCTGACTGACGCCCTGCGCGAAGCCGACAAGATCGGCTACCCCGTGCTGATCCGGCCTTCCTACGTGCTGGGCGGCAGGGCGATGCAGATCGTGTATGACGCGCCCTCACTCACCGAGTTCTTCGCCGAGGCGGAGCGGGTGGCCCCGGGGCATCCGGTGCTGATCGATCACTTTCTGGAGGATGCCTTCGAGGCCGACGTCGACGCCATCGCCGACGGGCAGCGCTGCGTCATCGGCGGCGTGATGCAGCACATCGAGGACGCCGGGATTCACTCGGGGGACTCGGCGTGTGTCCTGCCGCCCTATCTGATTACCGAAGCGCAGGTCGAAGAGATGCGCGGCTACACCCGCGCGTTCGCCGAGCGGATCGGCGTGGTGGGACTGCTCAACGTGCAGTATGCGATCAAGCACGGCGTGGTCTACGTGCTGGAGGTGAACCCCCGGGCGTCCCGCACGGTGCCATTCGTCAGCAAGACCACCGGCGTGCCCCTGGCGACCGTCGCCGCGGCGGTGATGAGCGGCAAGCGGCTCGACGAGCTCGGGCTCTCCGACGACGTCGTGCAGCCCTATGTCGCGGTCAAGGAAGCGGTGTTCCCTTTCAACAAACTGCCCGGCGTGGATCTGATCCTGGGTCCCGAAATGCGCTCGACCGGCGAAGTGATGGGGATCGCCGATTCCTTCGGAATGGCTTTCGCCAAGGCCCAGATCAGTGTCGAGGGCGGACTGCCGCAGTCGGGCGCGGTGTTCATCACCGTGAACGACCATGACAAACCGACGGTGACGCCGATCGCGCGGCGCTTTCACGAGATGGGCTTCGCGGTGCTCGCGACCGACGGGACCGCGCGGTATCTCCGGCATCGCGGCATTCCCGCCGAGCGCGTGCTCAAGGTCTACGAGGGCCGCCCCAATGCGGTGGACCTCGTGGTCTCGGGCCAGGTCCAGCTCCTGGTCAACACCCCGCTCGGCAAGCTCACCCAACAGGACGACTACATCCTGCGCCAGGCCGCGCTGCAGCATCGGGTTCCCTATACCACGACTATGTCGGCGGCGAGTGCCGCGTGCGATGCGATCATCGCCTTGAAGAGCCGGACCGGCGAGGTGCGTTCGCTGCAGGAATGGCACGCCCTGGCGCGCAGCCTCCTGGCCGAGCAGAGCGCATGAGCGCGCGCGACCCGCAATTCGCCGGGGCGCTCGCCAAGTCGGTTCGTGGGGCAGTCAAGCAGTCGGCGTTGCTGGCGCGTTTCTCGACCTACCGCATCGGCGGCCCGGCCACGGTTTTTTTGCCGGCGTCTCCCGAGGACCTGGTGGTCGGACTGCGCCATGCCCACCGAGCGGGAGTTGCCATCTTTCCGCTGGGACTCGGCTCCAACGTCCTGCTTCCCGACACCGGCCTCGACGCCCTCGTCATCCGGCTCGGGAAGGGACTCGATGCGATGCGGCAGGAGGACCGGCGCTGGTGGATCGGCGCCGGGTTACCCGCGCCGCTCGCCGCCCGCAAGACCGCGGAGCAGGGCTGGGCGGGGCTGCACCTCATGGTGGGTGTGCCGGGCAGCGTCGGGGGCGGGGTCTTCATGAACGCGGGCTGCCATGGCGGGCAGTGGTCCGACGTCACGCGCGCCGTCACGGTCACGGATTTGGCCGGCGCCACGCAGGTGCTGCCCGCCGAGCGGATACCCTTTCGCTATCGGCAGAGCGGCCTCGAAGGCCTGATCGTGCTGGAGGCGGAGGTGGAGCTCGTGCCCGGCGAGCGCGCGGAGCTCAACGCCGAAGTGCAGCGGCTCTTCGAGTGGCGCCAGCGGGGCACGCCGTTCAACCAGCCCTGCTGCGGCAGTGTGTTCAAGAATCCCGATCCCCCCGCGCCCTCCGGATGGCAGCGTCCCTGGACCGCCGGCTCGCTGATCGAAGCCGCGGGGCTCAAAGGGAAGCGGGTTGGGGGCATCGAGGTATCGCGGATGCATGCCAACTATTTTGTCAACGTGGACTCCGGCAGCGCCGCCGACGCACGGGCGCTGATCGAGAGCGTGCGACAAGCGGTGCAACAGCGGTTCGGCGTCACGCTGGAGACGGAGGTCAAGATTGTGAGCGGCGAGTGACGAGTGGCGAGGGGGGCGAAGAGCGCGCGACTGACTATTTCGTGCACGAATCGAGCTACGTCGATGACGGGGCCAGCATCGGCACGGGCACCAAAGTCTGGCATTTCTGCCACGTGATGCCCGGGGCGGTCATCGGGGAGCGCTGCAACCTGGGGCAGAATGTGGTGGTCATGCCCGGCGTGCGCATCGGCAACAACGTCAAGATCCAGAACAACGTCTCGATCTACGAGGGCGTGGTGCTCGAGGACGACGTGTTCTGCGGGCCGAGCTGCGTGTTCACCAACGTCATTAACCCGCGCAGCCACGTCTCCCGCAAGACCGAGTACCTGCCGACACTGGTCCGGCGCGGGGCCTCGATCGGCGCCAATGCCACGGTGGTCTGCGGCGCCACCATCGGCGAGTACGCCTTCATCGGCGCGGGTGCGGTGGTGCGCGGGGACGTGGCTCCCTACGCCCTGATGCTGGGCGTCCCCGCGCGGCGGGCGGGGTGGATGTGTCAATGCGGGGTACGGCTCGAAATCCATGCTGGCGCGGCGACCTGCGGCGCGTGCGGCCGCGGCTACCGCGAGAGCGGAGGCCGGCTCAGTCTGGTTGACCCGTCCGCGACCGCTCCGCTAGGTTAGTCGCCCACTGTTACCGCACCGC
>CAYNNS010000383.1:0-2952 GCA_964398345.1 uncultured Gemmatimonas sp.
TCCCCCCGGGTTATGGCGGAACGGTGCGGCTGCCCCGGCTCATCGGCCCGGGGCGCCCGCTCGAAGTGCTGCTCCCCGGCCCGATGCTCCATGCCCGCGAGGCCTGGCGGATCGGGCTGGTGAACCGCGTGGTCCCGGACGACCAGCTGGTCGCCGAGTCGGAAAAACTCTTGCGCGCCATCCTGGAAAACGGCCCGCTCGCCTTGGCGGGCTGCATCGGCATGGTGGACGCTCAGGCCTCGCTGGCTTTCGACCGGGCCCTCGCTCTGGAGAGCACCCGCTTCGGGGAGCTTGCCGGGACCGCCGATTTCAAGGAGGGAACCGCCGCCTTCCTGGCCAAGCGAAAGGCGACTTTCGGAGGTCGGTAAGAGGGTAGGAGGGTAAGAGGTAAGGGCTCACTCTTACCCACCTGCCCTCCGACCCTCTTACCCTCCTTTTCGGAGTGGCAACCCCTTAAATTTCACGGCGATGCGAGCCGAACGAATCGTGGCTCGGGGGTTCCGGAATCTCGCCGATCTGGACCTCTCGCTTCCGTCCGGCGGGGCGGTGTTTCTGGGCCCCAACGGGCACGGCAAAACCAACCTCCTCGAGCTGCTCTATTACCCGGTTCTGTTCCGCTCGGTTCGGGGGGCCCGGGACGGCCAGATTGCCCGGCACGGTGAGGCAGGATTCTCGCTCGGCCTGACCCTCGGCGAAGATCGGCGGCCGCGGGAGCTCGGCGCGGGATTCAGCGTGGCCGGCAAGCAGAAACGGCTGACGCTCGACGGCGCGGTGCCCGAGCGGGTGAGCGAGGCGATCGGGCACTGGCTCGCGGTGGCGTTTCTGCCCACCGATCTACGGCTGATTCAGGGACCCGGGGCGGGCCGCCGCCAGTATCTCGATCGGGTCCTCGCCCTTGCCGATCGCGGCTACCTGCGCGGCCTGAGCCGCTACCGGGCTGCGCTGTCTCAGAGAAACGCGGCGCTCCGGCAGCAGCGCTCGGACCTCGCCGCCGCCTTCGACGGTGCGCTGGCAGCCGCGGGAGCCGAGCTGGTGCGAAGCCGCCTGGCGTGGAGCCGGGAATGCGCGCGGCGCTTTGCGGAGGAGTGCGAAGCCCTCGGCGAAGTCGAGCCGATGACGCTCGCCTATCACGGCGATCCGGCGCTGGCCGACGCGGCCTCCTGGCCGGCGAGCCTGCGCCGCTCGGCCCAGCGGGATGCGGCGCTCGGCATGACCCACGTGGGACCGCACCGGCACGAGCTGGAGCTGCGCCTGGGAGGCCGGATGCTGCGCGAGGTCGGGTCCACGGGTCAGCACCGCACGGCGGCGGTGGCGCTCAAGCTGTGTGAGCGCGAGACGCTCGCCGGCGCCTCGGGCTCGGAGCCCGCGCTGCTGCTGGATGATGTATTCGCCGAGCTGGACCGCGACCGCCAGCAACGGCTCGCGGCGCGGCTGGCGGACCGCGTCGCCCAGACGTTCATCACCTCGCCCCGGGAAGCGGAGCTGCCCGAGGCGTTCCACCTCGAGCCGCTCGCCGTCGAGCACGGCCGCGTGGGTGAGCCGACCCGGCTGGTCGCATGAGAGGGCAACCCCCGGCGCGCCTGGGCGACGCCCTGCACCGCTGGCTCGACCAGGCCGGCTTGACCCGGCGGCTGGAGCTGGTGCGTTCGGTGGAAGACTGGGCCGCCGTCGTCGGGCCGCAGATCGCGGCGGTAACCCGCGCGGAAACCGTCAACGCCGACGGTACGCTCTGGGTCCGGGTCGCTTCAAGCGCCTGGGCCAACGAGCTGAGTCTCATGGCCCCGCGGATTCTGGCCAGGCTGAATCAGAATCGCGGCGGGCAGATCAAGGAAATCCGCTGGCTCACCGGGCTCCCCGCCCCCGAGCCTCGTCAGCAAGGAGAGAGGTAAGTCACGATGGCCATGCCGGCGCTCGAGAAGAACGGCAAGGAATACGGTGCGGAATCCATTCAGGTCCTCAAGGGCCTGGAGGCGGTCCGCAAGCGGCCCGCGATGTACATCGGGTCCATCTCCGAGAACGGCTTGCACCACCTGGTGTACGAGGTGGTGGACAACTCGATCGACGAGGCGCTGGCGGGATTCTGCGACGCGATCAGCGTGACGATTCACGCGGACGACTCGATCACCGTGATCGATAACGGCCGCGGCATTCCGGTCGACGTCCATCCGACCGAAAAGCTTCCGGGGGTCGAACTCGCGCTGACGGTGCTCCACGCGGGAGGTAAGTTCGACAAGAGCACCTACAAGGTGTCGGGCGGGTTGCACGGCGTCGGCGTGTCGGTCGTGAACGCGCTCTCCGAGAAGCTCGACGTCTACGTCGATCGCGACGGCAAGCGCTACCACATGGGCTTCGTGCGCGGCCAGACCGTGAAGAAGCTGAACGTCGTCGGCAAGGCGAAAGCCACCGGGACCACGGTCAGCTTCAAGCCCGACCCGACCATCTTCACCACCCTCGAGTTCCATTACCAGACGCTGGCCGACCGGCTGCGCCAGCTCGCGTTCCTGAATCGCGGCGTCACGATCACCCTCAAGGACGAGCGCGCCGCCAAGCCGCAGGAAGAAGTCTTCTTCGCCAAGGGCGGGCTGCTGGAATTCGTGAAGTGGCTCAACCGCAACAAGAAGCCGCTGCACCCCAAGCCGGTCGCCTTCACCGCGACGAAAGACGAGGTGGAAATCGACGTGGCCCTGCAGTACGAGGAAGGCTACAACGAGAACACCTTCACCTTCGTCAACAACATCAACACGCACGAGGGCGGCACGCACCTCACCGGCTTCAAGTCGGCGCTCACGAGCGTGATCAACAAGCACCTCGACAAGTCGAGCTTCGCCAAGAAGGACAAGGACCTGAAGCTCTCCGGCGAGGACGCGCGCGAAGGGCTGACTGCCGTGCTCTCGGTGAAGGTCAAGGAGCCGCAGTTCGAGGGGCAGACCAAGACCAAGCTCGGCAACTCCG
>CAYNNS010000384.1:0-2938 GCA_964398345.1 uncultured Gemmatimonas sp.
GGTTATGTGTGCGGAGGGGTTGGTGCCTTTCTCCGTGCCCGTCCGGAGGCCCGCTACTTCGTGGAGGCCGGCCTACTGGGACCGCGGCTTTCAGGGAAGAAACCCGAGTCGCAGGAGCGGGAAGTGCGGGCCGGCGCCGGGCGGACGATTCTCGACGACTACCTAGTGTATGCCCGAGAACATCAGTTAGTCTCGGAGTACCTCGCCAAAGTCGACGGGGCGACCATGTACTACGGTCTCGAGGCACGCTCGCCCTTCCTGGACCACGAGCTCTGGGAGTACGCCGCGCGACTTCCCTATTCCGCCCGGCTGCAGGGAGGCCAGCTCAAGGCTGTCCTTCGGGAGCTGGCCCGCCGGAAGATCAGTCCCCGCGTTGCGACTGGCAAAAAGCGAGGGTTCGAGGTTCCCATCGGATCCTGGCTCCGCGGCAAGTGGAAAGAGCGCACGTTCGACCTGCTGTCCGGATCGCGCTTGAGCGCCGACGGATGGCTCGACGGCCCCAAGCTTCGGGAGAATTTTCACCGGGGCCGCGTTCCCGACCTGAATCTCTGGTACGCGGTAGTGCTCGAGTTCTGGCTCCGTCGGGAATCCACGCCGACTCCCGTCGTGGCAGCGTCACAGTGATTCGCGTCTGTCTAGTGGCACCGGGCTGGATGACCGGAGGTCAAGCCGTCGAGGCACAAACCCTGGTCAAGGGTTTTTCCACGGATCCGGCTATTCGAGTAGAGCTCCAGCCGATCGATTCCAGGATTCCGGCATGGCTGGCGAAGGTCCGGGGCCTCCGCACGCTGGCGCGGCTCCCGATTTTCATGGGAGGGTTGCTCAAGCGGGTCTGGCAGGCCGATGTGGTGCACGTATTCACGGCCGCGTTCTGGCCGTTTCTGCTTACCACCACTCCGGCGGTCTTCATCGGCAGACTTCTGGGACGACCGGTCATTCTTAATTACAGGGACGGCAGAGCGCGAGATCACATCAAATTCCCGCTTATCCGCTGGATCCTGCGGCGCGCGACGTTGCTGGTGTTTCCCTCACGTTTCCTGCAACAGGTCTTCGCCGAATTTGGACTCCACGGAATCGTGGTATCCAATGTGGTGGATACGGAACGTTTCGCCTTTCGAACACGGGATCCGCTCCGGCCGGTACTCTTGTCGGTGCGCCTGCTGGAGGAACTCTACCGCGTCGACAACACCATCCGTGCTTTTGAAGCCCTGCAACGAGGTTTCCCCGAGGCAAAGTTGCTGATCGTCGGGGACGGCGATCAGCGCAGGGGTCTCGAGAACCTGGTTAAGGAGCGCGGCATCACCGGAGTGGAATTCGTCGGGGCCGTGACGCACTCACAAATGGGAAGCTGGTTCGATCGCGGCGACATTCTCGTAAACTCATCGCGGATCGACAACATGCCGCACTGCCTGATCGAGGCATTTGCCGCTGGGCTGCCGGTCGTCACCACACCTTCGGGAGGAATCCCCCATATCGTCCATCACGAGCGCAACGGACTTCACGTGCCATTAAGCCAGCCCAATGCGATGGCAGAGGCCGTCAAGCGCTTACTCGTAGATCCTGCGCTCGCTCAACGGCTGATTGCTACCGCGCGAAGCGATTGCAACGCGCTGTACTCGTGGGTCGCGGCCCGTCGCCAGTGGTACATTCTCTATGGGGATCTGCTCGCCGGCATAATACCCGGCATGCATGTGATATCCGAGTACCCCCGAGAAGCCGAACTCAATGGCCAATCTCGATAGGTCTGATCGTCTCCGAATCGGGGTCTTCACAGACTCGCTGGTCGTGCCTCAATGGATCGTGCAGGCCGTCGAGTTGGTCCGGAACAATCCCCGGGCAACGCTGGACGTTCTGTTGGTCAGTCGCGACCAGAAAGCCACGGCAACTCTTCCTGAATTCATGCCCGGGTTACGCCGATTGTACCATGCGTTCGATTCCTGGCGGTTTCCGATTCGCTCCGAAACGCTGACTCCAAAGCGCCTCGACGATATGTCCGGTTGGCGCTCCTTGGTTGAGGTGGCGCCTGAGGCCCAAGAACTGCAAGAAGCACTTTCTCACCAGGATCTCGACGTCATTCTCTGGTTGGCTGCGACGGCCCAGCCCGAACCGTTCGCCCAGCTCGCCAAGGAGGGGATTTGGCGCTGGCGATTCCTGGGTGGCCACCTGGGTAACAGCAAAGCCGACCTGTCGCCGGACGATCAGAGTTTCTTCACGGTGATAGCAGACGCGGACGTGATCGAAGCCAGGCTTACCTCGCTCGGTCGAGATGGCGTTGAAAGAGTCCTGGTGGCGAGCCGCTGTAACACCGTGAGGTTCTCGAGCGGGAGAACGGAAGCCGGCTTGACCAGACGGGCTGCGCGGTTGTTGCCTCGCGCGATCGCCGAAGTCCTGGACCGCACTGGCCGAGAGCGCGAAACCCTTGACACGCCTCCTGCCACCGCATCGTCAGGCACCGGCTCGGGCCTCGTGGGCAAGCTGACGAATCTCGGTGTGCGGTATATCGGACATCATTTGCAAAATGCACGCCGGATGAAACAGTGGGCTCTCGCTTTTCATCGGGGACTCGAAGGTGAACCGGTCCCTGCAATAGTCCCTGGTCTTTACGCCGACCTCATCCCACCTCCTGACCGCGACTGGGCGGATCCTTTTCCGGTGCGATATCAGGACGTCGAGTGGGTTTTTTTTGAGGAGTTGCTGTATTCCCGGGGAGTCGGACACCTCTCGGTCGCACCGCTCGGCACGAGGCACTTTACCGCAAAACCTGAGGCGATCATCGTTGAGGACTTTCACCTCTCCTATCCCCACGTGTTCCAATACGACGGGCAGTTCTACCTGCTACCGGAAACATCGGAGCAGCGACAGGTGCAGCTCTACCGAGCGGTTCGCTTTCCCTTCGAGTGGCAGCGCGACCGAGTCTTGGTGGAGGGGACCGCAGTAG
>CAYNNS010000385.1:0-2936 GCA_964398345.1 uncultured Gemmatimonas sp.
GGTGCGCTACCCGACCCTGGCGGGGACCAACGTCCCCCGCGACTTCGTGGAGTTCCCTTCCCAGTTCAACGAGCACTGGGCGCTCGAGCCGGCGGTCTTCGCCCACTACGCCAAGCACCACCAGACCGGCCAGGTCATGCCGGCCGACCTGGTCGAGAAGATCAAGAAGTCGGCGACGTTCGATCAGGGCTACGCGACCACGGAGTACCTCGCGGCGGCGCTGCTCGACATGGCGTGGCACACGTTGCCGGCGAGCGCACCGAGGCAGCCGGTCGACAGCTTCGAGACCGCGGCGCTGGCGCGCTTCCAGGTAAACCTGCCGGAGGTGCCGCCGCGCTACCGGACCCCGTACTTCGCCCACATCTGGAGCGGGGGGTATTCGGCGGGTTACTATGCCTATCTCTGGAGCGAGGTGCTCGACGACGACGCCTACTACTGGTTCCGCGAGCACGGCGGCATGACCCGGGCCAACGGGCAGCGTTTCCGCGAGATGATCCTGTCCCGCGGCGGCACCGACGACGTCGCGAAACTCTACCGCACCTTCCGGGGCCGCGACCCCAGCGTGGAGCCGCTGCTCGAGCAGCGCGGCCTGAAACCGGGGAAGCCGTGACCCAACCGTCCAAGCTGATCGGCACGGTATCCGATACCGCCCGCTGGGTGGCGTTCTATCGCGCCATGGAGTCGGAGCGCCCGGACGCCATCTTCCACGATCCCTTCGCGCGGCGGCTCGCCGGGGAGCAGGGCGAGGCGATCGTGCAGACGATGCCGCAGGGCAAGGCCTTCGCCTGGCCGATGATCGTGCGCACCGCCGTGATGGACGAGATCATTCTGCGCTCGATCGAGCAGGATGGCGTGTCCGGGGTGCTCAATCTCGCGGCGGGGCTCGATGCCCGGCCCTGGCGTCTGCCGCTGCCGCCCGAGCTCCTGTGGGTCGACGTGGACTTGCCGGTGATGCTCGATCACAAGGAAGCCGTGCTCCAGGGCGAGCACCCCCGCTGCCGCTACGAGGGCGTGCGGCTCGACCTGGCCGACGTCGGCGGGCGGCGCGCGCTCTTGCGCCGGGTCGCCGGGGAAGAGGAACGGCTGCTGGTCATCACCGAGGGACTACTGGTCTACCTGACGGCCGAGGCGGTCGCGGGGCTCGCTCAAGACCTCCACGCCGAGCCGAACATCACGCTCTGGCTCAGCGATCTGGCGAGTCCCGCGCTGCTCAAGATGCTGGCCAGGCAATGGGGGCCGATGCTGGCTGCGGGCAACGCCCCGATGCAGTTCGCGCCGGCGGAGAGCACCCAGTTTTTCGAGCCCTACGGCTGGCACGAACTGGAGTACCGCGCGATGTTCGACGAGAGTATCCGGCTCAATCGCACCATGCGCTTCGCCCGGTTCTGGCGCTTCCTTGGCCGCTTCTTTCCGAAGCAGCGCCGGGAGGAATTCCAGCGCTTCTCCGGGATCATCCTGCTGGAGCGGGACTGAATCTGTGCGAGAGCCGAGCGGACCGGTCGTCCGCCCTGGATCAGGAAAGGAGAGATTGAGAATGCGACACATGAGGAAGCTGCTCTTGGGAGCCGCCGGAGCCGGAGCGCTGCTGGCTGCTGGATGTCTCGCGGCGGCCGCTGCCGGTGCGGTCGGCGCGGTCTATGTCACCAAGCGCGGCGCGGAATCGCTCGTCACGACTTCGGTGAGCAAGACCTACGACGCCACGCGGCAGGCGTTCCAGGACATGGGGATCTCGGAGACCAAGAACAGCAGTGATGTGAATGGTTCGACCGAGAAGCGCTCGCTGGAGGGCAAGAGCAACGATCTCGAGATCGAGGTCGGCCTCAAGACCCAAGGCAGCGGCACCCACGTCGAAGTCGTCGCCAAGAAGTCGAGGGTGACCTGGGACAAGGACTACGCGAAGCAGCTGCTCGCGAAGATCGTGGAGAAGACGAAGTAAAGCCGGGAGTCGCTAGGCGCCGTAGGGGACCCAGATGTTCTTGACCTGAGTGGCCTCGCGCAGGAATTCCTCGCCCTGCGCGTGGTGGACGTCGAGCCAATCCAGCTCGTCCCACACCACCCAGGTCCGTTTCATGTTCCCCGCCGAGAGCCGCTCGACTTCGGCCGCTTCGGCCCGGGGCCCGAAGAACCAGATCCCGTCGACATCGTCGTGCGCGGCGAGCACCGGCACCAGCTCCTTGCGGGTGCCGGTCACGAGGTTGATCACGCCCGGCGGTACATCCGAGGTATCGAACACCTGATAGAGATCGGTGGCGAGCAGCGGCCAGCGCTCGGAAGGCACCGCGACGACCGGGTTCCCCATCGCGACCGCGGGCAGCATCAGGGACAGGAAGCCCAGGAGCGGCGCCGCGTCCGGCGCAACGATCCCTAATACGCCGATGGGCTCGTTCATCGCCAGCGTGACGTTGCGGAACGGCGTGGCGTGCACCCGCCCATCATACTTGTCGGCCCAGGCCGCGTAACTGAAGGCCCGGTCGATGGCGGCGCGGACCTCGGCGGTCGGGCGGTCGGTCGGGCCGGCGGTCAGGGCGGTCAGGCGGGCGGTGAACTCTTCCTCCCGGATGGCCAGGTTTTCCGCCAGGTAGTAGAGCACCTGCGCGCGATTGTGGGCCGTCGCCCTGCTCCAGGCCTCCTCCGCCTTGTGCGCGGCCTCGACGGCGTTCCGGATGTCCTTGCGATTCCCCCTTGGCACTTCGGCGATCGGCTTCCCGGCTGCGTCCTGAATCGTGATGGTATAGGTCGCGTCGGGACGGGCCTGCTTGCCGCCGATGTAGAGTTTTGGGGTACGATCGATGGGGGGGAGGGCCGGCGGGCCGGCGGACTGGCGGACCGGCGGTCGGGCTGGCGGACTGGCGGTCGAGCCGGCGGGCGGTCTGACCGACTGCCCGCCCGTCCGCCCGACCGCCCGCACGTACTCCCACAACCCCTCCTTGCCCCCT
>CAYNNS010000386.1:0-2919 GCA_964398345.1 uncultured Gemmatimonas sp.
GATTACGGCGATGGACAGGACCGACAGCGGGAACCATTCGGCGAAGTTGCCGGGTGCGATGGCGTCACGAGTGGTTCCGGTCTTTCGGTCACTCTGAAACAGCGCGACGATCCGGTCCGGCTGGGAGAACGGCAGCGGCTTGAAGAGGGCGGCGTCGACGGCGCTGAAGACCGCCGTATTGGCCCCGATGCCAAGGGCGAGCGTCAGCACGGCGGCCACGGTAAACGCCGGGGCGCCGCCGAGGCTGCGCCGGGTATAGCGGAGGTCCTGCGCCAGATCGTCGAGCAGCCGGCTGCGGTACTCGTCCCGCGAGGCCTCCTGCCATTGCTGCCGGCCCCCGAAATTGAGCCGCGCCTGGCGGCCCGCTTCTTCCCGGCTGAGCCCCTGTTGCAGCAGCCGCTCGGTCTCCATCGCGACGTGGAAGTCGAGCTCCTCGCGAAGCCGCGATTCCATGGTGCTGCGCCGGGCAAAGCCCGTCAGGTGCAGGAGTCCGGACCGGAGCCGAAGCCAGAGCGATCGATGCATGGGATTCTCAGCGCTCCTCGAGGCGCAGGATGAGGTTGACGGCGTGGGTCTGGCGTTCCCACTTCTCCTGTTCCAGGACCAGTGCCCGGCGGCCCGCGGCGGTCAGGGCGTAGTAGCGCGCGCGGCGGTTGTGCTCGGTGGTCTTCCAGCTGGAGCTGATCAGGCCCTGGCGCTCCAGCCGGTAGAGCCCGGGATAGAGGGAGCCCTGGTTGAGCTGGAAGACGCCCCGGGAGCCCTGGGCCAGGCGGTCGGCAATACCCCAGCCGTGCAGGGGCCCGAGCCGGAGCACCGTGAGCACGATCATGTCGAGGGTGCCGGGCAGCAGGTCGTCGCGATCGGGGGGCATGGTCACCTTTAGATGCACTAAAGAAGAAGAGGGTTGCGGCGGCCCCTCTCTTGACGTCCCCCAGGATGTAGATATCCTACAGCCATGGCTGTAGAGCGCCTACACCCCGTCCGGCCGCGATGACCCCGCGCGGCCAGACCCGCATCGAGCTGCTCCAGGGCACCCTCGATCTGCTGATTCTCCAGACCCTCCGCTTCGGGCCCCAGCACGGCTACGGCATCGCCCAGCTGCTGCGCAGCCGCTCGAGCGGGGTGCTCCAGGTCGACACCGGCTCGCTTTACCCTGCCCTGCACCGGCTCGACCGCCAGGGACTGGTCGCCGCCGAGTGGACTACCTCGGAGCAGCGCCAGCGGGTCCGGACCTACCGGCTCACCCCCGCCGGCCGGAAGCGACTCAGCGCGGAGCGCAGCAAATGGGAGGATTTCGCGTTCGCGATCGCGTCCGTGCTTCGTGGTCCGGCGGCGGAGCGCAAGCCATGAGGTGGTTCCGCGGACGCCGCGAGGCGGAGCTCGACGAGGAGCTTCGCACCCATCTCGAGCTCGCCACGCGTGAGCGCATTGCCCGGGGCGAAGACCCCGCGGAGGCTGCCCTGGCCGTCCGCCGGGAGTTCGGGAACCTGGGTGACATCAAGGAAACCACCCGCGCGGTCTGGGGATGGGGCTGGCTCGCCTGGCTGGCTCAGGATCTTCGCTACGCCGGCCGAGCCCTCCGGCGCAGCCCGGGCTTCAGTGCCGTCGCCATCCTGTCGCTCGGTCTCGGCATCGGCGCCAACAGCGTCGCCTTCAGCGTCATCGACGGCTTTCTGCTCCGGCGGTTGCCGGTGCCCTCCCCCGAGCAGCTGGTGTACCTCCGAGAGCACGGCTGGTCATCCCGGGCCACGGACGACTTGAACTACCCGACCTACCTGCGTCTCCGCCGGGAGGCCACGGTCCTGGCGGGGGTGGCGGCCGAGGCCATGATTGACCGCTCGGGAATCGGGCTGGACGGCCCCGGCGGCGGCAGCGATGCCGGGCGGGCCCGGGTGGCGGTCGTCACGGGGAGCTACTTCGCCACGATGGGTGTGGGTGCCGGGTTAGGCCGCACCCTCGATACCGCCGACGACCAGATCCTCCTCGGCCATCCCGTCGCCGTGATCAGCGACGCGTACTGGGCCCGCCGGCTCGGCCGCGCACCCGATGTGCTGCACCGCAACCTCTCGCTCAACGGCACCCGCTTTCAGATCGTCGGCGTGGCACCTCCGGAGTTTCCGGGCGACTGGGTGGGGCGGCCCGTCGATGTGTGGATCCCGTTCTCCATGCACCAGCGGGTTTTCGTCGAGCTGCCGGGCCCGATGACCGGCGCCAACACCCACGCACTCCACGTGATCGGGCGCCTCGCCCCCGGGGCCACCCTCACCCGCGCGGCTGCGCAGATCCAGCTGGTCTACCAGCGGGAGATGCTGGAGGAGGCGGGACCCTCTCCCACACCCGAAGTCCGGAGCCAGATCGCGCGCTGGCGCCTCGAGCCCGTCTCCGCCGAGCACGGCTACTCGCAGCAACGCGAGGCGCTGGCGCAGCCCATCCGGATCCTCACGCTGGTCGTGGCGCTCCTGCTGGTGATCGCCTGCGCCAACGTTGCCGGCCTGTTGCTCGCGCGCGGGGCCGCGCGCGAACGCGAGCTCGCGGTGCGGCTCGCGGTGGGCGCCGGTCGCGGCCGGCTCGCCCGCCAGCTACTCACGGAGAGCCTGCTGCTCGCCCTGCTCGGTGGCGGGCTGGGTGTCGCCATCGCGTTCGGGGGCACCCGGTTCCTGCCAGCCAGCCTGGCCGCCGGCCCCGTGCCGGTGTTCTTCCCGCGCGCCCCCCTGCTTGACTATCTCGAGTTTTACTATCACGCCCAGGGCAGCGACGTGGGGTTCAACCCGGACGACGGCCTCACCTTCGACGACCTGCCGCGCGTGCGTACGAAGAACATGACCAACCTCCTCAGCCTCGACTCGTGCGACTGGGGCCTGTCGCCCACGCGCTGGCAGAAGCGGCAGTACCCTGCCGAGCATCAGCCGCGAATCAGCG
>CAYNNS010000387.1:0-2918 GCA_964398345.1 uncultured Gemmatimonas sp.
CGGCGCTTGGCCGCTTTGCGGAGCCATTCGAGGTTGGGGGAATCCGGCAGTGACAAAGCCGCGGACATGAGGCACCTTCCTTCCCGGGAAAGGGCGAGCGCCCTTTCGTGCCGCCCGGGTCCGCGTGCTGGGGCGAGGGAGTGAAGGTCGATGTCAACACCAGCCAGGGAGGGCTCTGCCCTTTTACGCGGACCGTTGGCCGCCCGAGCGGCACCGGCTGTATCGTACTGCACGCTCGCGAGCGCGACAAGAGAACCCTATCACCGAGGCGTTCGATGAATTCTCAGCTCGTGGTCCTGCTCTTCCGGCTGTTGCACATCGTCGCGGGGGTCTTC
Source organism: uncultured Gemmatimonas sp. (assembly GCA_964398345.1). GTDB lineage: Bacteria > Gemmatimonadota > Gemmatimonadetes > Gemmatimonadales > GWC2-71-9 > JABFSM01. The sequence goes on from CAYNNS010000387.1 coordinate 336, forward strand.
TGGGTCGGCACCATTCTGTTCTTCGCCCGCTTCCTGTTTCCGGCCGCCGAGGCCCTCGGGCCGGCGGCCGGGCCGGTGATGGACTACCTCACCCGCGTGAAGAAAATGCCCCAGGCCCTGCTCGGAGCCGGCATCGTCAACGTGCTGTCCGGGCTGGGACTCTACTGGCGCGATTCGGGAGGCTTTCAGTCGGAGTGGATGCGCTCGCCCACGGGCACGGTCTTTGGCATCGGGGCGTTGCTCGCGCTGATCGCCATGGGCTACGGCATCGCCGTCAACAAGCCGGCAGCCGAGCGGCTGGGCGCGCTCGCGGGAGAGATCAAGGCGGGCGGCGGGCCTCCCACCCCGGCGCAGACCGCCGAAATGCAGGCGCTCCAGGTCCGGCTCAAGTCGGCGCTGCGGGTCGTGGCGTCCCTGCTCTCTCTTACGACGGTGGCGATGGCGCTGGCCCGGTACATTGGCTAACCCGCCGACGCTCATGGACCGGGACACCTGGAACGCAGTCGATCGCTATGTCGGCGACCTGCTGGTGGGGCCGGACCCCGCGCTCGACGGCGCGCTCGAGGCGAGTGCGAGCGCCGGCCTCCCCGCCATCGCGGTCTCGCCGCCCCAGGGCAAGCTGCTGATGATTCTCGCCCGGGCGCAGGGTGCGCGAACCATTCTGGAGATCGGAACCCTGGGCGGATACAGCACGATCTGGCTGGCCCGTGCGCTCCCGGCCGGTGGCAAGCTGGTGACCTTGGAGCTCGACCCGAAACACGCCGCCGTGGCGCGCGAGAACCTGGCCCGCGCCGGTCTCAGTCCCAGGGTCGAGCTGCGCGTCGGAGCGGCGCGGGACTCGCTGCGGGAGCTGCTCGCCGAGCGGCACGATCCCTTCGACTTCATCTTCATCGTCGCCGACAAGCCGGGCTACCCGGAGTATTTCGAGCTGGCTTTGCAGCTCTCCGCTCCCGGCACGCTGATCGTCGCGGACAACGTCGTGCGCGACGGCGCCGTCGCCGATCCCGACAGCCCCGATCCCAATGTCCAGGCGGTGCGGCGCTACAATGCGATGCTTGCCGCCGAGCCCAGGATCACGGCGACGGTGCTGCAAACCGTGGGGAGCAAGGGCTATGACGGCTTCGCCATCGCGCTGGTGGGTGCGGGTTAGGATGACTCTCCGGCGCCACCTTCCCCTCCTGCTGCTGGCGCTGCCCGCGTCGCTGGGAGCTCAGACCGTGCCCGACGTCGACCTCGACCATGTCATCCTCGGCACCCGGAGCCTGGCGCTCGGCATGGAGGCCTTTGCGCGGCTGACCGGAGTGCAACCGAAGCGCGGCGGCCAGCACCCCGGCGGCGGCACCGAGAACGCTCTGGTGAGCCTCGGCGCCGGCCACTACCTCGAGATCCTGGCTCCGATCCGGCCGCTTCCGGACAGCGCCACGGCTCCCGCGGAGCTGACGCCGATCGGCTGGGCCCTCCATACCGGCGACCTCGACGCCCTGCTCCCGAAGCTGCGCGCCGCTGGCTTTCAGACGAGCGGGCCCATGGCGGGATCGCGACTGACTCCGGACAGCATCCTGCTGCACTGGCGTACCGCAAGAGTTACCGGGCCCGGACTCGAGCTGGCGCCGTTTTTCATCGAGTGGTCGAAGACGACCGCGCATCCGAGCACGACCTCGCCGACCGGATGCAAGCTCGCCGCTCTCGAGCTGAGCGCTCCCGAACCGGCGCGACTGCGTGACCTTTTCGCCGCGGCGGGATATCAGATCAGCGTGAAGCCCGGATCCCCCGCGCTTCAGCTCACGCTGGATTGCTCAAAGGGCCCTGTAACCTTTCCGCCCCGATAGAGAATCGCCCCCAGACATCTCTGGATCTGCCGTTGCGAAAGGGTGTCATGCGACAGAACGCCGTTGGATGGATCACGAGCTTGCTGGTCGTTGTCGGCTGTGGCGGCGAGAAGCCCAATCCTCCCGCTGCACCAGCCAGCGCGAGCGACAACCTCGGCTCCTACACCCTCGCCCTTCCGGAGCGCTGGAAAGGCCACTTCCGCGTCGATTCTCTCTCCACCCAGGGGCGCGGCACCGCGCTCCCCGGCGCAGTGGTCTTCAACTACATCCCCTCCGATTCAAGCATCCGCCCCCAGGCGCTGCTCGTCGTCGCCGTCTATGACTCCGCGGCGTGGCAGGCCGTCCGCAAGGAAGGGGGCCCTCCGCCCGGCGATTCGGTCGCCGCGAAGAACGGCAAGGTCTTCGTCGTCGGCCTGCCCCAGTCGAATCCGTTTCCGGCCGGTTCTCCTGACGCGATGGTGTTCCAGCTCCTCGCACTCAAGCAGACCGAAGTGAGCGGCGTGGTCCAGCCGCACTGACCCTTCTAGGAGGGCGGCGAGCTCAGGTGTTCCGTCACGATCATCCAGGACCCTGAGATCCGCTTGAAGACCGCAGTCCAGGCGCCGCGGATGGTGTGGGGACTGTTATCGGGGGCGAGGTGGGGGATCGACCAGGTCGCGGTAAAGACGGCGGCGTCGGGGCCCAGCCGGTCGACGTAGACGTCGCCCCAGACCCAGCGCGCGTTGCGCATGTTCTTCCCCACGTTGTTCCAGAA
>CAYNNS010000388.1:0-2915 GCA_964398345.1 uncultured Gemmatimonas sp.
GCGGAAGTTTCCGTTCCTTCCAGTATTCGCTGAAGCGCAAAACGGGTGCATCCATGTCCGGCATCAACCAGTGGTTCGCTCTTGCCCTGCTCGCGGGGCTCGCAACTCCTGCCCAGGCTCAGTCCGTCGCCCCGAACCCCACGGATTCGAGATTGTTCGTGTTGACCTCAACCGTTCCAGGCTACGAAGTGGAGTTCCGGGTCAAGGGTCTGGGTAGCGGGTCGCTGCTTACGGCTGCGCAGGTGACCGTACGTTCCGATACGCTCTACGTCACCACCCCGGCACGGCTGTGGATTCCGAAGGAGGGTGTTGGCCCGGAAGTCCGCATCGAAGTCCAACCCGGCCAGCCCTGGCTGCACGCAGCGACCGAGGGTTTGATGGACTTCGATCTGTGGGGTGGGCGGCTACTGATCAATCGTGACAGCGGCCATCCGCGTCTCATTGTGCCTGTCCTCAGGGCGAGGCCTGGGCTCAACCGCTAGGCGGCGTTCCGGACAGCGCGAAGCTGAGCCGCGGCTCCTGCGCCAGACAGCTCAAATCCAGTCCCTTGACCGACGCCTGGTCGAGCAGCGTGTTACGCAGGCGCGCGATGCACCCGGACCCGCCGCCATGGCCTGCCTCCGGCCGCATCGCGATTACCACATTGGTCAGCGTCTTCACAAGATGCTCTCCCTCCCGGGGCGGCGTCACCGGGTCCACCCCGCCACTCACGATCAACGTCGGCACGGCGCTTCGGAGCGGTGTGTGTAGCGCGGGGTCGACCGGACCGCGCGGCCAGCCGGCGCAAGCCCGCTCGTACTGGCGATACAACCCGTCGCCGAGGAAGGTGTTCGCCGCTGCCGCCTGAACCGCGGCATCCGGCAGGCGCGGCATGTCCTCGCTGCATATGATCGAGAGATACATGCCCGCCGGCCAATCGGTCGTGGGCCACGCGGCGCGCTGCAGGAAGTACTGCGCGAACCAGGAGACGTCGCCCGTGGTGTGGGCGCGGTGAAACAACAGCGGCAGCCAGGCCGCCAGGCGCGGCTCATAGAGCGCTCCGCGCACCGCATACCCGAAGCCGGTACGCCCCAGCCGAACCCGGCGCTGCTCGCCCTCGATGGAAATTGTGGTGGGAAGCGGCCCGGCCTTGAGCTTGTTCACCAGCTCCTGAAACTCCTCGCGGACACGCGGGAACGCCTTGTTGCAGGAAGCCGAGCGCCGGCAGAGCGCGAACAGCTGGTCGAGCGCGCCCTGCGCACCCACCGCAAATTCCAGCCCCAGATCGTTGAGCTCGGGGTCGATCGCCCCGTTCAGCAGGAGGGTGCGAACCCGTTCGGGATAGCGGCGCGCAAATTCCACTGCGGGGCGGGTGCCGTACGATCCCCCACTCAGGTTAACCCGCTTGTACCCGAGCCAATCCAGTAATTCGGCGAGGTCGGTGACCGCGACCGAGGTGGTGTACATCCGGGGATCGGCTCGGGTGGAGACGTTGCGCAGGCAGGGTGCGATCAGCCAGCCCGGAAACAGCGAATCGAGCAGCACCACGTGAGCAGCGGGCGGCGCAACCCGGCAGTCGAGACGGTTGGCGCCTCCGGTCCCCCGCTGATCCACGAAGAGAATCGGCCGAGCTCCCGCGTTCCAGAACGCCGTGGCGGATTCGGTGGCGGCCTGGCCCGGGCCTCCCACCAGGAAGAGGATGGGGTCTTCGGCGCCGGGCTTGTCGGGAAGCAGCTCGACGACCGGGAGCGGGATCTTGCGCCCTCCCGGTTTGGCAGAGCGGTCCTCGGCAACGTAGAAGACCCCGCAGCGCGCCGGAACCTGGAACCGGCCCGGCGGACAGGGGCCGATGTGGGAAGCTGGTGAGGCCACAACCTGAAAGAGTGCTAACGCGGAGAGGAACGCGGACATAAGGAGTTGCATAGGGCAAGGCGCGCGCCATACCGAGGGGCTTGGCTTCCCAACAGTTGACCCGTAGACTGCGGTTGTTGTGATTCGGTTCTGGGATTCTGTTTCCCGGAATCGAACAGGCCTACAGGACAAGTCATGGTGGACGTTCATGTGCTGCTGGCGGTGCTCGCCTGTACGCTCTTCACGGGAGCGGCGCTCTACATCACGTTCGTGGAACACCCTGCCCGGATCTCCTGCGGCACCGAGCTCGCCGCCCGCGAGTTTGGGCCGAGCTACCGCCGCGCGACAATCATGCAGGCATCACTGGCGGTGATCGCAGGCCTCGCCGGGCTCATCCTCTGGCTCCATCGCCGCGAGCCGCTCTGGCTCTGGGGAGCCCTGGCGATCCTGGCCGTCGTGCCGTTCACGCTGGTCGCGATTCGCCCCACCAACAATCGGCTGCTGGAGCCCGGCCGCGATCTGGCGTCGGCCGAGACCCACGAGCTACTGTTGCGCTGGGGGAGGTTGCACGCGGTGCGTAGCCTGCTCGGTCTGATCGCGTCGGTGCTCTATCTCAGCGCCGGCATCCCCTGATGAGCATCGCAATGGAGGCCCTGCGGTCAGCGCTCGCCGGCCGCTACACCCTGGAGCGCGAGCTCGGCGCCGGCGGCATGGCCACCGTCTACCTTGGGCGCGACCTCAAGCACGACCGCGCGGTGGCCATCAAGGTCCTGCGCCCCGAGATCGGCGCGGCGCTGGGCGCCGACCGGTTTCTCCTGGAGATCAAGACTACCGCCAATCTCCGCCATCCCCACATCGTCCCGCTGTTCGATTCGGGCGAGGCGGCGGGTCAGCTCTTTTACGTCATGCCGCTGCTCGAGGGGGAATCGCTGCGCGACCGCATCACCCGCGAGAAACAGCTCCCGATCGACGAGGCGCTGGGGATTACCGGTGAGGTCACCGACGCGCTGAGCCACGCCCCCGCCCCGGGCGTGGTGCACCGCGCCATCCAGCCCGGGACCAGCATGCTAGGGGGGCGCCGTGGG
>CAYNNS010000389.1:0-2909 GCA_964398345.1 uncultured Gemmatimonas sp.
CGCACTGCCCGCGCTCCAACACCGCGCACGGTCACGGGACCGCGCCCATTGCGAAGCTCCGCGCCGCCGGCGTGCGCGTCGGACTCGGCAGCGATTCGGTCGCGAGTGTGGGACGGCTCGATCTCTGGCGTGAGCTGCGCGCGGCCCAGGCTCTGGCCGGCCTCAACGATCGCGAAGCCGTGGCGCTCGCGACCCTCGATGGGGCCCGCGTGCTCGGCTTGGAGCGGGAGGTCGGCAGCGTCCGCCCCGGCAAATGGGGCGACCTTGTCGCCGTGCGCGCACCGGAAGGGCCCGCCGCCGATCCGCTCCGGACCGTGCTGCGGGCGACGCCGTCCGACGTCCTGCTCACCGTGCTGGGTGGCAGAATCGCGTATCGGCGTCCCCCCGCTTGATCGAAGCCGGGGGACGCCGGTAGAATCCAGCGGTCCCTGAGGTGGAGAGCTTCCGTGCGTTGCCTCGCGCTCAATGCGTCCTTCGAGCCCCTGACCATGGTGCCCGTCAAGCGGGCATTGCGCCTGGTCATCGACGGAAAGGCCGAGATCGTCGAGGCTGACAGCGGCGAGCCGATAAGAAGTCCGCGGATCACCCTGCCGAAGCCCGCGATCATCCGCCTCGTCAAATTCGTCCACGTCCCCCGCAAGTTCCGCCGCCAGGTCACCAACACCTTCCTCTTCGCGCGGGACGAGTATCGCTGCCAGTACTGTCACCGCACCCAGGCGCAACTGCGCCCGCGCGAGTGCCTGACCCGCGATCACCTGACGCCAATGAGCCGGGGCGGCGACAACGCGTGGACCAACTGCGTCACCGCGTGCAGCAGCTGCAACACCAGGAAGGGCAACCGGCTCCCCGAGGAGTGCGGCATGCATCCCATGCATCCACCGCTCGAGCCGCATTTCGTACACCTGGCCTGGGCGGTGCGGCGACTCACGGCTCCCCAGGCGAAGTACATCAGGCTGTTCTACGGTGAGGCGGCGTTACGAGCGATTAGAGGGTAGGCAGTGCCGCACGGCCTCACTTCTTCCGCACCGCAAACTTTCCGGATTTCCCCTCCAGCTCTTCCCACGGCAGTCCCGCCAGCCGCAGGAGGAACCGCTTGAGTGACTTCCCGATCGTGCTGCGTTCGCGGGGCGGCGCGCCGGTCTGCCCGGAGAGAAAGCGTTCCAGCTCGTCCATGTCCTCATCGGACAGCGCCGTGATCCGCACCGTCACCGTGTAGTAGAACGTCCCGGCGCCCTGCGGCAGCGCGTCGATCTTGTTGGTGGCGCTGATCCAGTGGTCCAGCAGCTCCGGCGTCGCGAAACGAAATTCCTCCGCGCCCGACAGCAGAATCCGGGTGACATGGTACTGATCCTCGAGGGGCTCGCGCTGGATCACGGTGCTCCACTCGGTCGCGCGCTGGAAATCGTCGATCCAGCCTTCGCGCGAGCGCCAGATCTCCAGCCGGAACGTGAGCCGGATCGGGAAGGACTGATCCAGCGCGGTGGACCAGCGCGGGTCGCGCAGCAGGTCCTGCACCTGCACCAATGCCCGCCGCGCGCCGTTCGCCTCGGCCTGCGGATCGAGCCCGACCACGAGGCCGACGCGCGTGGTTTGCCCCGGGGCGGAGGTGACCAGACCTCCACCCAGCAGCAGGGCGGTGAGCGGGAGCGCGCGCCGCATCAGAACCGCCGTTGCAACCGCACGGTGAACGTGAGCGGTAGTCCGTGGTTGAGGGGCTGGGTCAGGTAGACTCCGAGGCCCCCCGCATCGACCCCGAATCCGATGTCGTATTCCCATTCGCGCAGCACGGGAATCCGGTTGTTGGGTACCCGGCCGGGGCCCTCCCCCGTGATCCAGGCTTTGCCGGCGTCGCTGAAGACGATGATGTCCGGCTCGCGGATCGCGAAGAGCCGCTGCAACCCGGTCAGATAGGGGTCGGCCGAGGGGATCGGCAGGCCGACGCGGGTCCGGCTGCGCACCTCGAGCTGCATGGCGATCATCCGGTCACAGAGCGCGGGACGCGCCGGATCGGAGAGGGCAGGGGTCGCGCACTGCTGGCTGCGGAAGGGATATCCTGGCAGAATATCCGGTCCCCCCAGCGAAAGCCTGCGCTGCACCGGCAGCGGGTCGCCGCTCAGCCAGCCCGCCGCGAGCAGCCGCGCCGAGGCCCGGATCGAGGGATTGAAGCGCGCGTACCGGCGCAGATCGAGCCGGAAGTGGGAGAAGGCGTAGTGGCCTTGCGGGATGGGATTGCGCACTTCCGGCGGCAGCGTGATCGGCGCGGCGTCGTCGCTGTGGCTCTTTTCCCACCAGCCGCGTACCTGCCAACCGGACGCCGGGCTCTCGGTGTCGTTCCGGGTGTCGAAGTCGAGGCCGACGCGCCAGGAGAAGTAGTGCCCGTCGTCGGCCAGCGGGTTAGGGCGCCACGCCTCGTTGCGGAACACCGAGATCGGATCGTCCGCGGCAACGCTCTTCTCCAGGTCGCGCCGGAGCGAGGTGTTCAGCGTGAGCCCGTGCCCGAAGTTGTAGCTCAGGTACTCGCTGACCCCTTCGGTCTGCACGTAGTCGCGGTAGTCGCGCTGGAAGAGGAACGAGGCGAGCCCCGCCTCCATCGCCGAGAGCGGTTGTTCCTCGGTCGGGCTGATGACCCGGGAGGCCTGCGCTCGCACCGTGAGCCGTCGCTCGGTACCAAAGCGGAACTGCAGCCGCCCGGTGTAGCCGAAGTCGGCGCGTCGATCGGTGCGGTCGGGCGCGGTCCACACGATGCCGCGGAGGTCGAGCCGGCCGTCGAGATTCGCCAGGCCTTCCCGCACGACGCTCGGGCCGAAGGCGATGGGCAGCCCCTCGACGCGGTTGTAGGCCCGCCCGGTTTCCACCGTTCCCCCTACGCCCAAGCGCCCGGGCCGGAAAACCCCCCACCCGGGCCCCGA
>CAYNNS010000390.1:0-447 GCA_964398345.1 uncultured Gemmatimonas sp.
CGCGCTGGGCTCGGTCCTGGCCCCGCATCGCCATCAGCAGCTTGACGAAAGGCCCGGCCAGCGCCCGGGAGACCGGCCCGACGTAAACGAAGGCGACCAGCAGGGCGCAACCGGGCGCCGCGAAGTGCGCCGGGAGCCTCGGGAAGCACCAGGACAGGAACCGCCCGATCCACCACCCCGCGAGAAGCAGGAGCGGGAAGACCAGCGGCAGGGGGCTCACCGACCCCCGCGCCGGTGCACCAGGGTGGGCGCCGCCTGGTCCGCCGGGAAGAGCACCAGCTCCTGGACGTTCACCCGGGCCGGGCGCTCCAGGCACCAGAGGACGGCCTCGGCCACGTCCCCCGCCGTGAGCGGGGCGGCGCCCTGGTAGACGGCCCCGGCCTTCGCCCGGTCCGCGCGGCAGCGCACCAGGGACGCCTCCGTCACCCCCAGCCCCGGGCCCACCCC
>CAYNNS010000390.1:457-2903 GCA_964398345.1 uncultured Gemmatimonas sp.
CGGCCCCCGGTCAGCCGTCGGGACCCGGACGCCGGTGCCCAGGGGGTCCCTCCGCATCCCCTCCGTGACCTTCCGCACCGCGGCCTTGCGGGCGCAGTAGGCCGCCCCCTTCGGGTAGGCCCAGGGCCCCGCCACCGAGCCCAGGTGGACCACGTGCCCCCGCCGGCGCGCGATCATGCCCGGCAGGACCGCGCGGGTGACGTACAGGAGGCCCTTCACGTTCGTGTCCAGCATCTCGTCCCAGTCGCTGGGGTCGCCCTCCTGGAGGGTCGCAACACCCCGGGCCAGGCCCGCGGCGTTGACGAGGATGTCGGCCTTGTCGAAACGGTGCCGCCCGGCCGCGGCCTCGACGGCCTTGCGATCCCGGACGTCCAGGGGGACGGCGGCCGTGACCAGCCGGACCCGGGGTGCGACCTGGGACTCGGGCCATTCGATCGAGGGGAGCAACACCGCACGGATCAGGCGCCACCCCACGAGGGCGAGGCCAAGGCCGGCGGCTCCCCCTAACCCGGCGAGCAGCACGCTCTCGGTGCAGAGCAGCCGCACCAGCCGCCGCCGCCCCGCGCCCAGGGCCAGCCGCACGGCGACCTCCCGCCGCCGCCGCAACGCCCGCGCCAGCAGCAGATTCACCACGTTGCTCACCGCGATGAGCAGCATGATCGCCGAGACGCCGATGAGCCAGCGGGAGATGGAGATCTCCGCCGTCTCCTTGCCGGAGCCGTTGAAGCTCACGGGCGCCAGGAAAAGCCGGCTCCTGGTTTCGGCGCTGTCGCTGCCGGTGTAGCCGTGCCGGTAGGCCATCGTGGCGTCGGCGTTCGCGTCGGCCAGTGGCACGCCGGGCTTCACCCGCGCCACGATGCGGTGCCACTGCGCGTTCCAGGAGCGGGTCCAGTTGCGGACGACGCGGGCCGAGTGGAAGGAGAGCGGAATCCAGACATCCACGGGGGCGAAGCCGGGGCCGGTGAAGCCGCGCGGCGCCACGCCGACCACAGTGTAGCTCTGGTCGCTCAAGGTCACCTGCTTGCCGACGATGGAGCGATCGCCGCCGAAGCTCCGCTGCCAGAGCGCCCACCCCAGCACCGCGACGGCTTCGGCGCCGGTGGTGCGATCTTCCTCCGCCGTGAAGAAGCGGCCCACTGCCGCTGTCACACCCAGCAGGGGGAAGAGGTCCGCCGAGGCGATCCCGCTGCTCAGCAGCTCGGCGTCGCCCCCTTTGCCGAGCGTCAGGCTCTCGCGATTGATCGAGTACGCGGCGACGCCGTCGAACGAACGGGTATTGTGCTTGAGCAGGTCGTAGCTCACGTAGCCGAAGGAGGGATGCGTGAACTCGTCCTGGCCCGGCGGCTGGATGCTCTGGTAGACCCGCATCACGCGGCCGGGATCGACGATGTGCTCCGGTCCGCGCACCAGGAGCCGGTCGACCACGCCGAACATCGCCGCGTTCGCCCCGATGCCGAATGCGAGCGTGGCGGCGACGAAACCGGTGAACCAGGGCTCGCGCCGGAGTCCGCGCGCCGCGTAGCGGAGGTCGTGGAGCAGCGCCTCGAACCAGTCGTGCAGCCGCATGGTACGATCGCGTTGTCCAGCGGAGCGCTGGAGGCGCTCGCGGGCCTGGGTGCGCATCCCGAAGCGCCGCTCCGCTTCGGCACGTGCCGCCTCCGGGGAGAGACCCGAGCGGATCAGGGCTTCGATCCGGTGCTCCAGGTGGGTCTGGATTTCCTCATCGACATCGCTCCGGGTGACCTCAGGCCGCTGGATGTCGAGGCGGAAGTGCTTGCCGCGGCGCATCAGGCGGTCCTCGTCTGGGTGAGGATGCCGGAAACGACCTTGGTGTAGTCGAGCCACCGGCGGGTCTCTGCCTTGAGCCGGGTCCTTCCGGCCGCAGAGATGTCGTAGTAGCGGGCGCGGCGGCTGTTCTCGGTGACGCCCCACGACGCGGCGACCAGCTCGCGCTGCTCCAGCCGGTAGAGCGCCTGGTAGACGGCGGAGTCCTCGACCTCGAGGGTGCCCCGGGACCGCTCTTCGAGCCAGCTGACCACCTCGAAGCCGTGTAAGGGACCGGCGGACAGCGCTTTGAGGACAAGGACGTCGAGGGTGCCTTTGACGACAGGAAGCTGATCCGACATGGAGTTCCTCCCAGGGTCTCTATATAGACTCTGGAAGGAAGGATAGGGTTGCGTGGGATGCGCCGCCAGGGCCGCTTCGTAGAAACTCGCTGCCGCTGGCCTCGAGCTGCGGCTTCGAGCCCGATCGCGTGTACCTAACCCGGGCACGCCGGTCCAGGATCGGGCCGCCCAGGGTCTAGCCGTACGCTTCGTCGACCTGGGCGACCAGGTCCGTGGGGTGGGGCGTTGCGAGACCGAGCGTGACGGCATGGTTCCCCTCAGCGACGAACACCCCCTCCCCCCCCCCCTCTCGCACGCCCCCGCGCCCGTGCCTGGCCCCC
>CAYNNS010000391.1:0-2881 GCA_964398345.1 uncultured Gemmatimonas sp.
CCCCGGTTCCGAAACCTCCGCGTGGGACCGTCTTTAATGGGCACGGTCGCACCGAGATACTAAACCGCGGGGATGGTCCGCGCGATGCCGGAAGACGGCAACAGCTACGAGGTGGTGCACGGGGAGCTGCTGGTGACTCCGGCGCCCCGACTCTGGCATGAAGAGGTCGCCGCTCGCCTGCTCGAATCGGTACGCGCCTATCTCAGGGTCGAGCCCATCGGCCTCGCGATCGGTTCGCGCTCGGATTTGTCCTGGGGCCTCGAGGATGTCCTTGTCTCTCCCGATTTATTCGTGGTTCCTCTGGACGAGGCCCGGAAAGACGACTGGCTCGCGCTTCGCACCGTGCTGCTTGCCGCCGAAGTCGTCAGCCCGTACTCGATTCGCCGGGATCGCTTTACCAAGCGCCGGCTCTATCAGGAACAGGGTGTGCCCCGGTACTGGGTCGTGGACCCCGGCGACCGCGAAGTGGAAGTATGGCGGCCAGACGATCGCTTCCCTCGGCTCGAGCGCGAACTGCTGCGTTGGCATCCGGACGGAGCAGGACCGAGTTCGTACTCCCCCTCGAAGAACTCTTCCGCTCGATTTGATCCAATGTCGCGACTTCGTTTCGCAATCACGATTGTCGCCGCATCCCTGACGCTAGGCAACAATCACCTGGCGCCCGCACCAGCTATCCTGGTGGGAAGAATTCTGGTGGATTCTTCCGGTGCGCCGCTCCCAGGAATCGAGGTTCTTCTCAAACAAACCTCCTTCAGGACTCGGTCGGACACGGCCGGAAGGTTCGTTCTTGCCGGGCTGCCACAAGGCAGTGGTGTTGTACTGTTTCGCGGGATTGGCTGGAGGCCAGTTCGACTTCAGGTACTTCTCACCGACAGAGACACGGCAAGAGCCGATGTAAGAATGATTCGGGACATAACCCAGCTCGAACCGATCGCGGTTAATGAGGAACCCAAGCGACCGCGGGGCATTGGAGTCGAAGCCTTCGAGGAACGCAGGAGGATGGGTTTCGGGAAGTTCATCGACCCTGTGGAGCTGGCGAGAATCCCGGATCGACACCTGTCTGATCTACTCGGAGCGATCCCCGGTATCAGCGTTGTAGCGCCGCCTGCTTGTACTCGCAGCCGAACCGCCGATTGCGCTCTGAGTCGAGCGCAAAGAGTAGCCATCAGTGGGCGTAGCTTCGGGAAGCGTTGCTTTCTCGAAGTTAGGCTTGACGGAATAGTGGTGAGTGAAGGTGGAGATGCGATGCGATGGGAGGATGCCTTTGACCTCAGTGAGCTGAATGCTGGTCAGCTGATGGGGGTTGAAGTTTATCGCAGCGCCGGAGAGATCCCGGCCGAGTTCAACAGCACGAGAGCTGCCTGCGGCATCCTCGTCATTTGGACCAAGAGGTAGTGCGGGTTCTCTCACGGCTTTATTGCCGCGTAGACCAGTCGCTGAAACTCCGGCGGCATTTCCGGACGCCCCGGCTCGTATTGTGCCCACAGCATCGCAATCAGCTGCTGCTTCGGATCGATCCAGAAATACGTCGAGGCATAGCCCGACCAACGGTAGATCCCCGGCGACCCCGGCAGGTGCGACGCGCCCGAATCCATCAGCACCGCGCCGCCGAAACCCTGGCCGTAGCCGCTTGGCTCCGGGGTCGCGCCCGGAATGCGCCCGCCCGGCACGGCTGCCGGCAGCTCGTTGCTCAGCATCAGCTTCACCGTCTCGGCCTTGAGAACCCGGTGGCCGTCGAGCGTGCCGCCGTTGAGCAGCATCTGCAGAAACCTGAGGTAATCGCCCACGGTCGAGAGGATGCCCGAGCCGCCGGCCAGCAGCTTCGCCTCCGGCCGCTGATCGTAGCAGAGGCTGGTCGCCGGCGCGAGCCCGCCACCCGGCGCTGGCCCGTAGACCGTCGCGAGCGTGGTACCGGGCATCTGGTGAAAACCGGTGCGGGTCAGGCTGAGCGGCGCCGTGAGCGCATCGGCGAGATAACGATCGAAGCTTTCGCCTGAGGCCACTTCGATAACCCGGCCCAGTACGTCGAGCGAGAAGCCGTAGTGCCAGCCGGTCCCCGGCGAAAAGAGCAGCGGCAGCTTCGCCAGCGTATCCGCCAGCTCCGCGGCGGTCAGGCCCGCGGCGAAGAGGTTGGCGCGGAGATAGAGCGAATCGACCGGCGTGTTACTGAAGACGCCGTAGGTGAGCCCTGACGTGTGGGTCAGCAGATTGCTGATCCGCACCGGCTGGTCGGGGTCCTTGAGCACCGGATGCCCGGCCGAGCCGCCCGCATACACCTTCACGTTGGCGAACGCCGGTATGTATTTGCTCACCGGATCGTCGAGCTGGAGCTTGCCCTGGTCCACCAGCGTCAGTGCAGTCGCCGCGGTGACCGGCTTGCTCATCGAGCAGATCTGAAAGAGCGCGTCCGGGCTCATCGGCGTGTGCTTCTCGCGATCGAGCCAGCCGGCGCTGCCGAGCCAGACCAGCTTCCCTCTCCGGGCGACAACGGCCACCGCGCCGGCGTACTTCGCGGAGTCCACCTGGGTCTGGATCCAGGGCTGGATCTGGCCGAGCCGGATGCTCGACATCCCGACCGCTTCCGGTGTTGCCCGGGGCAATCCCTGGGAAACCCCGGACGCCGGAAGGCCTGCCAACAGGGCAATCGCGGCTGCGTGCGGCAATCTCATGGGTTCCTCCCAACCTTAGTTTACCCTCTTACCCTCCTGCCCACCTACCCACTAGACTCTTATGCCATTTTGACACGGCTTTCCCGTTCGCCGTTCGCCGTTCGCGCTGTTCGACAAGGAATCCCGTTGATGACCGAAACTCTGAAGCGCACCCCCCTCGCTGACATCCACCGCCAGCTCGTCGAAGAGCTCGAGATCCTCGATGCCGCCGG
>CAYNNS010000392.1:0-2877 GCA_964398345.1 uncultured Gemmatimonas sp.
GGGCGGGCGTTGCCGAGGTGGGGGTGGGCCGGGCGGCCGGTCGCGCGCTCGAGGAGAATGTTGTCGGGCTGGAGGTCGCGGTGGATGACGCCTTGTCCGTGGGGATAGGCGAGCGCCCAGGCGATCTCCCGGAGAATCCGGGCCGTGTCCGCCGCCGAGAGCGGCCCGCGGCTGCGCACCCGGTCACCCAGGGTTTCGCCGTCGATGTACGCCATGACGAACCAGACGAAGCCCTGCGCTTCGTCCACGACGTGAATCGGCACGATGTTGGGCTGGGAGAGCTGCGCCGCGGTGCGGGCCTCACGCTGAAAGCGCTCGCGCAGCGCGGGATCGCGCGCGGCATCGGGAGGCAACAGCTTGATGGCGACGCGGCGGTCGAGCGCGACTTCGCGGGCCAGGTACACGATTCCCATGCCGCCGCGTCCCAGCTCGCGCTCCAGCGAGTAGCGCCCGGCAAGCGCGGTTTGAAAGTCGAGGAAGAGCTGATCGACCGGCTCGGCCACCGGCGAGCCTAGGGCTTCTTGTGGGTCTTCGCGAGATAGACGGAGTCGAGGATCGGACGCCAGACCTCGGGAGGCAGCGCTCCGGTGAGGAGCCCGCCCTCGATATAGAACGTCGGCGTGCCTTGGCCCCCGGCCGCCTTGACCGCGCCGTCGGCGTCGTCCTTGACCTCATCGCGGGTTTCACGCTGCTGCACGCAGCTGGTTGCCTTGGCCTTGTCGAGCTTGAGCGAGTCGGCGATACCGAAGAAGAACGGCGTGGGATCCTTGAGCGGCGCCCAGGCCGGCTGCAGCCGGTAGAGCAGGTCGTGTGCGGGCCAGAACTTGCCCTGGCGCGCGGCGCACATGGCGAATTCGGCCGCGGCGATGGCGTTGGAATGCAGCGAGGGGAGCGGATAGTTGATGAAAATCCAGCGCACCTTTCCGGTGGCGATGTACTCCTTCTCGAGCGCCGGAAAGGTCTTGTCGACGTGACGCTTGCAGTAGGGACATTGAAAGTCCGACATCTCGTAGACGGTGACCGGCGCCGTGGCGAGGCCTTTGGTGCGCACGGCGAGGGGATCGGGCTGGGCGGCGCCCGTGGCGACGCTCAGCGCCAGGAGCCCCAGTGTCGCTGCCAGCGCGCGGAGCTGCATCGTTCAGTACCTCGGCAGGTGGCGGCCGGTGGCCGGCCGCAAACGAAGGGTATCCGCGGTCGCGGGTACGTTCCAGTACCACTGCGCGTTGGGGTCCTGCGGGTCGGGTGAACGCGCGTAGATCCACCAGCGGGTGCCGCTGAGCTCCAATCGGGCCCATCCCGTCGCATCTGTCGTGTCGGCGAATCCCATCCGCAAACGATTCTGCACCACGCCGCGCACGATCGTATCGTAGCCGGCGTAGGTGCTATGTTCCCAGCGCCTCACGTCACGGCGCAGCCGCTCGATCCGGGGCCACAAGGTGTCGCGGGCGGTGGCGAGCAGGGAGCGGGTTTGCTCGAGCAGGGGCTTGAGGCGGCGCAGGGAATCATCGGCGCGCTGCAGCGCGAGCTCGAGCTCCCGGCGTCCCGGCGTGCCCGGTGCCGCGACGTCACGGCGCGCGGCGAGCGTATCGCGGCGGCGTTGCGCCTGCTCGACGTGCCAGGCGGCACGGGAGAAGCGGAGGAAGGGCTCGCGGAAGGCCTGAAACAGACTGTCCAGTTGCTGCGTATTAGGGCGCCCGGTGGGTGCCCGCTGCTCCAGCGCGGCGAGGACGCTGTCGCGATCGTAGGGAAGCGCGGCCACCTCGATTCCCGGCAGCGGAGTTTCGACTCCGCTGAGATCGGGCACCAGGACCTGCACGGCAAGGTGCTGCGAGCTGCGGCAGGCGGTCAACGCAAGGAGCGCGAGTGCTGCTGCGCGTGACATTGGCCAAAGCTATCCTGTCGTTCGCGGTGCTCCAAGCCGCGGCGCAGCGTCCCGATTCCGCAGTCGCGCGGCTCTTCCCCCCGCAACCGTCCGGCTACGTCACCGACCAGACCGGCAGTCTCGATGACGGGAGTGTGCAGCGCATCACCGCCATCGCGGAACGCTTGCGCGCCGCGACCGGCGCCGCGCTCGCGGTCGCGGTGCTCCGGAGCATCGGCGATCGCGCGGCGGTCGATGTGGCCGTGGCGATCGGGCGGGCCTGGGGCGTCGGCGCCAAAGCCGCGATCGGCGACCCGCGGCGCAATACCGGGTTAGTTGTCCTGCTGGTCCCCAAGCGCGCGGACGATCCCAACTCCGGGCAGGTGTTCATCGCGCCGGGGCAGGGGCTCGAAGGCAGCGTCACCGATCTGCAGGCCGGCCGGGTGCGCGATGCGATGCTGCCGTTCTTCCGGCGCGGCGACTACGGCGGCGGGCTGGAGCTCGGTGTGCGGCAGCTGGCGGGTCTCATCGCCCGCGGCATGGGGGTCGCCGACTCGGCACTCACCGCCCAGGCGCCTCCCCCCGAGCCGCGGGCTCGACGCCAGGAAATTCCCCTGAAGACGGTGATCTGGCTTCTCGTCATCATCTTCATCATCATCGGCCGCATCTTGAGCTCCGCGTCCAACGGGGGCCGCGGCCGCCGCGGGCCGGGATCCTGGATCTTCTGGGGCGGCGGCGGGTTCGGTGGCGGGGGCGGTTTCGGCGGCTTCGGGGGTGGTGGCGGCGGCGGCTTTGGCGGCTTCGGTGGCGGCGGCGGCTTCAGCGGCGGTGGCGCCGGAGGGAGGTTCTGATGGAGCAGGCGATCGCGGGTCTGGTCACCCCGCTGCTCGAGGAGATCGACGGTGAGCTGGACGCGGGTTACTCCGCCGTCCTCTACGGGTCGGCCGCGCGCGGGGAGTACCTGAGCGGGATCTCGGACCTCAATCTGCCGCCGGATTGCCCGTTCCTGGCGGCGG
>CAYNNS010000393.1:0-2874 GCA_964398345.1 uncultured Gemmatimonas sp.
CTCGGCGTGCTGCTCTCGGTGCAAGCGGTGTCGGCGGCCCAGCTGGAGGACGCGCTGGCGGCCGCGGATCCCCAGCTGCGCCGCCTCGCGGTGAGCGGCGTCGCCCGGCTCGACTCCGCCGCGCTGCGCGACCGCTTGCTGCAGCTGGCGTGGCAGGATTCGGTGGCCACGGTTCGCTATGAGGCAATTGGCGCCGTCGCCCGGAGTGCGGGACCGCGGGCGTGTCCCGGGCTCGGCGCGCTGGCCCGCGACACGGTGAGTGCCGTGGCGCTCCGCGCCCTCGATCTGCTGGGCGAACAGTGTGGCGCAGACAGCAGCGCGGTGCAGCTGCTGGTGGCGACGCTGGCGCGGCGCGAAAGCTGGCACGCTCCCGCGCATGCCCTCGTGAGTCTGGCACGCGCGCAGCCGGGTGTGGCGCGCCCGGCGCTGGCGGAAGCGCTCGGCGACCGGGTCTGGCAGCGCCGCATGTACGCCGCGCGTGCGGCCCTCCTGCTCAAGGACAGCGTGGCCCTGCGGCGTCTGGCCGAGGATTCCGTGCTCAACGTGCGCGAGGCGGCGCTGGCGGGATTGCACGACCTGACCGGCCATGCCGACGATGCCCGGTATCGTGCCGCGCTGGGCGCCGCGGACTATCAACTGGTGCTCACGGCGGCACGTGCGCTGGCCGGAAGCCCCGAGCCCGGGCCCGCCGCGGAAGCCCTGGCGACGGCGCTCGAGCGCATAACCCGGCAGCGCCGGGAGACCTCCCGGGACCCCCGGGTCGCGATTCTGGTCCGGCTGCGCGAGCTGGGATCCGTCGAGCTCGCGCACCGGGTCGCTCCGCTCCTGCACGATTTCGATCCGGTCATCGCCGATTCCGCGGCGCTGCTGCTGAACGCCTGGACCGGCCGCGTGGTGCTGCCGGCCCCCCGGCCCCTCCCGGCGCCCACGGTATCCCTCGCCGAGGTGCGCGCGCTGCGCGGCGCCAGGCTGCGCTTTACCCTGGCGTCGGGCCGCAGCTTCGACGTCGCCCTGCTCACCGACGACGCGCCCCTCACGGTGCTCCAGATCGCGCGACTGGTCGCCCGGGGCTACTACAACGGCCTGAGCTTCCAGCGCGTGGTGCCCAACTTCGTGATCCAGGGGGGCAGCCCGGGGGCCAACGAATACGCCGGTCAGCCCGAGTTCATGCGCGACGAGCTCGGCCGGCTTTCCCACGAGCGCGGCAGCCTCGGGATTTCCACGCGGGGGCGGGATACCGGCGACGCGCAGCTCTTCATCAACCTGCAGGATAACCCGCGGCTCGATTACGACTACACCGTCTGGGGCCGGGTGGTGTCCGGGATGGACGTGGTGGACGCAGTGGGCGAGGGCGAGGTGATCCGGCGGGTCGAGATCCGGCCGCGTTGACCGCCCGGAAGGGCGGGGGTACGTTGCAGCGCGAGGGGATTCAGGAGGATTCCATGCGAACCCTGCGTTGGACGGCGCTCGCCCTGGCTGGTGTGCTCGTTGCGAGCGTCTCGGTACCCGCCCGTGCCCAGAACGTCGAGATCAAGCCCACCAGCAAAGCCAAGCACGACAAGTACGTGCTCACCGCGGAAGAAATCGCGGAGCGGAACGACATCACGAATGCCTACGACGCCGTCCGGCTGCTGCGGCCCAATTTCCTCAAGCAGATCCGCAGCAAGGGGATGCTGGGGCAGGGCGCGTCGGGCGCGTATCGTCCCCCAACGAAAGCGTGGGAAAAGCCACCCGGCGGCGACGGGGGTTCGCCACCGACGGGAAGCCCACCACCCGCTCCCGACCCAACGAAACCGGATCCCAGCACCAGCAGCGGGACCGATCAGGGAACCACCAGCCCGTTCGGCAGCTCGAGCGGTGGCACCTACGTCAGCGCCGTGGTCTACATCGACGACATCAAGCAGCCCGGGATCGATGATCTCAAGAGTGTCCGGGCGGGTGAGGTGAAAGAAATTCGCTATCTCACGGGCACCGAGGCCTCGGGTCGCTACGGCCAGGGCCACGAGGGCGGCGCCATCATGGTGAAGACCAACCGGGGCGGATGAGCCTTCGCGGCTCGCACTGGTGGATCGGGCGCGCCGGCCTTCTGGCCGGCGCGCTTGCGCTTGGGAGCGCGCGCCGTTCCCCGCTCAGCGCGCAGCCGCCGGCACGCGTGGATAGTGCCGCGCTCATGGCCATGGTTCGCGTGCTCGCCGCCGATTCCATGGAAGGGCGCAAACTGGGCACCGCGGGCGGCGCTCGCGCTCGCCGCTACCTGGTACGGCGGCTCACGGCACTCGGCGTCGCCCCGCTCGGCAAAGGCTTCGAGCACGAGTTTGCGCCGCCGAAGGGGAACGGCGCCGGCGTCAACCTGCTGGGTTGGATCCCCGGTACCGGCGCGCCCCGGCGCTATATCGTGCTCTCCGCCCACTACGATCATCTCGGGATTCGGAACGGCGAGATCTACAACGGCGCCGACGACAACGCGTCGGGCACCGCCGCGGTGCTCGCGATCGCCGGCAGCATCCGGCGCAAGCCCCTCGCCCACTCCCTCATCATCGCGCTCTTCGACGGAGAGGAGGAGGGACTGCTCGGCGCGCGGGCGTTCGTCGCGGCGCCGCCGGTGCCTCGCGCCGCCCTCGCGTTGAATCTCAATCTCGACATGGTGGGCCACAGCGAGCGCGGAGAGCTCTGGGCGGCGGGAGCCGCGCGCTATCCCGCGCTGCGACCGGTGCTGGAGCAGCTCCAGACGCAGGCGCCGGTGCGCCTGTTACTCGGTCACGATCGGCCGGACGTGCGCGGGCAGGATGACTGGACCAACGAATCCGACCAGGGGGCCTTCCACGCCGCGGGCATTCCCTTCGTGTACTTCGGCGTCGAGGACCACAAGGACTA
>CAYNNS010000394.1:0-2874 GCA_964398345.1 uncultured Gemmatimonas sp.
ACCTTCTCACAGTGAAAGTCATTGGCAAGCAGCCCCATTCCGGCGGGTTTTCCTTCGGCTTGGACTGCTACACCACCGGGAATTAAGAGGTGTAGAGGCGGCGCGCGTGGCTCGACGCGCTTGGGACGCGGGCGAGACGTTCGGCGTCACAGGAGTAACCATGGGCGCAGAATCCGTGACTCTGGTGCCGGTTGAAACTCCCGAACAGCGCGAAGCCGCACGCGCTCTGATCCTCGAATACCTTCGACCGGCCGCTTCTACCTCGTCGAACCCAATGGTATCGACGTCGGCGTGGGATGCCTTATGATCTACGCCGGAGCTGCTCGTGAGCGCGGAGTGACCGCGCTGCTCCGACATCCGTTTCCCTACCTCGGAGGCTTTCATGGCTGAGTTCGCTGTCATCCGCCACTACCACTTCGACCCCAAGAACGGGGCGGAAATCGACAAACAGGTGCGCGAGGGGTTCGTGCCGCTGATCCGCAAGGCGAAAGGGTTCATCCGCTATTACTGGCTCGACACCGGTGCCGGCGAGGGCGCGTCCTTCGGTGTCTTCCGCGACAAGGCCGGAGCCGATGAATCGGTGCGGCTCGCGGCGGACTTCGTGCAGAAGCATCTGTCGAAGCTCGTGACGTCCAAACCTGAGGTCATCGAGGGACCGGTCGTCGCGCACAATTGAGAACGATATATTGGTCGACTCTACCCTCACGAGAGGTGACATGGCCACAGCAACGCGCGTCGCGTGGGCAGCCGGCATCTGCCTTCTGGCCGGCTGTCAGAAGCCCGCGGCATTCACGGCCCAGGACGAGACCCAGCTCCGGAGCATGTTCGACGCGACGGTGACGGACTTCAAAGCGGGGAACTTCGAAGCGTGGTCGAAACAGTTCAGCGAGGACGGCGTGCTGCATCCGCCCAATGCCAAGGGGGTGCACGGCCGGCCCGCGCTGCTCACCTGGGCGCAAGCATTTCCGAAGGTTCAGGAGCTGAGCTTCAGTAACGTGCAGGTGGCCGGGGGTGGAGACTGGGCCTGGGGCACCAGCGACTACGTGCTGCAGGTGCAGGGCGCGCCGGCCGACACCGGCAAGCAGCTCGTGGTCTTTCACCGCGGAGCGGGCGGTGGATGGGAAGTTCAGGCGGCGAGCTTCAACTCGAGTCTGCCGCTTCCGGCTCCCGCCCCTGCACCGGCACCGGCACCGGCCAAGCCGAAACCCTGACCCAACAGACGGGATAGCCGCGACGGCGGCGCGCGCAATGCATCGGCTACCTCTGGGCGGGCCCCTGGAAGATCCGGTCCGCTGGGCTGAATTTGACTTCAATAGCTTATATGTAGCGGGCCGGAAGCTGGCGCTGCCGGCGTTTCCGGTGGTGCTCTTCGTGGTGGTGGAGATGGGCCCGAGCGGGGATACAACCGAGACCGTCACGCAGGTGGTTCGATCGACGGGTAAGCTGCCCAAGGAATTCTGGGAGCGACTCTTGCGGCGACGGGACGGTAGCCGGATCGTCCTGGAACGGTGGGACAAGGAGGGAATGGTGGGCCAGTTCCTGGCGAGCCAACCTGGGCTCGCGAGGATGTTTCCGTGAACGGTATCTCAATGCAGTCTAATTCTTAGTTAGGCGCACTCCATGAAGGAGGCGGATTGACAAAGCAGGTAGCGCAGATCGCCTTGATCCTCGCGTTGGCGACGCCCACTCTCGGGTATGGTCAGAATCCTGCAGATTTGCAGCCCGTCACGATCACGATCTCCCTAAAGGAGGTCCGCCTCCTCCTTCCCGTCGGCCAACGAGACCTCTGGCAATGGCGGCTCCCCGAGACCCCCGAAAGCCAACGCGAGTACGGTTGGGAGGTGGTACTGGATGGTCCACAAGCTCGCGGCTTCGGCTTCTATCTGTTCAAGTTTCCTGGATCGGCGATCGGTAGCGGGAACCTCCCTCAGTTGTTGCGAGCAGGGCAATCCAATGTCTGGGAGCGCACTGCGCAACACCTCGAGCGCATGGTGCCACAGGCCAGGATCAGCCTAGTACCTGCAGATTCTGGAGTTGTTATCACCATAAGAGATTCTTGGACGATCGCCTTCTTATTTGGGAGTCGACCCTCAGGAGGTCTACTTCGGCTCCAGAATCCGGGTCGGGATCTGAAACAGATTCCGGTGCGCTTCGAATACACACCCGACTAGGCGGCGCCTAACAAGCGCTTGGAGCTGGCGGGGCCCTCAGCGGCTCGGCCCAGGGCCCCGCAGCTCAAGCGCAGGTCGTTAGGCAGCATGAGATCGTTGTTAACCCTAACAAAACGGGTCGAATCATGCACGCACAAATAATCACCTATCAACTAAGTGGTATTTCCCAGGCGGATTATCTGAAACAAATGGTTGAACCTGATGCGCCCATTATCGCAAACGTGAAAGGTCTGATTTCCAAAGTGTGGTTAGCAGACAAAGACAAGAATGCTTTTGGCGGCTTCTATTTATGGGAAAGCAAAACAGCAATGCAAGACTTTATGCATTCCGACCTCGTAAAAGCAGTTGTAAGCCGGGCGTTCGTAAAGAACGTTTCTTCGGTTGACTATGAGGTCAATCACAATGCTTCATTGATTACTCGTGGACTGAGATCATAGGCTGCATTGTCGGGTCGGGGCCCTGAAGCGCTTCGGCCGCAGCGGGGACGAAATCTCATATGACGCGGCGGCCTCAGCCGAGCCCCTTCCCAAGTATCTGCCGGCCTTCCTGCCTAACGCGTTGTGGTTTGCGTCTAAGGCTGGATGATCAGGAAATGGAGTATCTGGAGCGGTACCGCCTCCTTGAGATCCAGCCGCCCATAGACGCATAATCGGAGATGGCTCCGTACCGCTTCGCCGCCGCGGTCCTCCTGCTGGCGCTCGGG
>CAYNNS010000395.1:0-2871 GCA_964398345.1 uncultured Gemmatimonas sp.
ATTGGCCCTGGTGGATTCGAACCACCATTCTCAGATCCAAAGTCTGATGTCCTGCCGTTGGACGAAGGGCCAGCGCACCAAAAGTAACCAGTGACCAGTCACCGGTGACCCGTCACCCTCAAACCGTTTGGGTCGCCAGCACCGAACCATGCTTCTTGCCCAGCATCAATCGGGCGTCGTCGCGCTCCCGTTCGCTGCGATAGACGGCGAGCAGCGTGGCGCCCGAGCCGCTCATCCGGCAGAGCAGCGGTCCGGTGCCGGCCAGCGCCTCGAACGTCGAGCGGACGGCGGGAACCCGGGCAAAGACCACCGATTCGAAATCGTTGCCGGCCATCCGGGCCACGTCGCTCCAGGTCGAAAGCCCCGCCGGGTCGAGGACCAGTGCGCCGCGCCGCAGCGGCTCGGGCCGGGCTTGGTCGAGCCAGCCGTAGGCATCGGCGGTGCGAATCGCGACCGGTGGCGTCACCAGCAGCACCGGGGCCGAGGGTAGCGGAGGCAAGGCGAACATGCGCTCCCCGTGCCCCCAGGCCAGGGCGAGCGAGGCGTCGCCGAGGCAGAAGGGAACATCAGCGCCGAGCCGGGCCGCGAGATGAAACAGTTCGGCGCGCGGAATCGGGTTTCCCGCGAGCTGATTGACCGCCTGCAGCGCGGCCGCCGCATCCGCGGACCCGCCCCCAAGTCCGGCGGCAACCGGAATGCGCTTGACCAGATGGATGGCAACGGCAAAACGGGTCCGGAGAGACTGCAGTACGGCTTCGGCGGCTCGAACGGCAAGGTTGTCCGCCGCCGCCCCGAGGTCCGCGCCTTCGACTTCGAGCGTCACGCCGGCGCCTTCCCCCCGGCGAACCGTGAGAGTATCGGCGAGATCGAGCCGGCAGAAGAGCGTCTCGAGACCGTGATAGGAATCGGCTTCGCGCGCCAGGACCCGCAGCAACAGGTTGGTCTTGGCGTGGGCCTGCCTGACGACGGTGGGATCGCTCATGCGCGTGCCGCGACGGCCTCGTGCACGTGGAGGCCGGTGCGGACCAGGGAGAACAGTCCGAGCAGCGTGATCGGAATGAACGTGGTGATGTGGAAGGTGATGCCGTACGCGACGCCGAGCGCCGTAGGTATTCCGAAGAGCCCGAGCGCCGCCGCCGCCACGACCTCGAAGATGCCGAAGTACCCCGGGCTCGAGGGTGCCGCCACGCCGAAGGCCAGCAGCGCCTGCACCAACATGCCCCCGGCAAAGCCCACCGGGATGTCGAACGCCGCGAACGCGACGTAGAACGCCGCTGAGCCGGCCAGCCAGATCACTACCGACCAGAAGACTGCCAGAGCGAGGCGGCCAGGCGAGCGCAGGACGCTGAATCCCTGACGCAGACTGTTGCCGATGCCCTGGAGCCAGTTGGCGAGGCGGGGAAAGGGCACCAGCCTCCGCAGGATCCGCTCGGAAGCGGAGGGAAACAGCACGACGAAGAGTGCGACCACGAAGATCACGCCGCAGAGCAAGGCGGCACGCACCGCGAGCGCATCGAGTCGTACCCCCATGACGACCGTACCGGCCGGGAGCCCGGCACGGAGCAGCGCCACCGCGAGCAAGCCGACGAGGGTCAACAGGTCGAGCGCGCGCTCCACGGCGACCGAGGAGAGCGCGGTGGCGACGGTGACACCGCCGAGGCGGCTCGCCGCGTAGGAGCGTACCACTTCGCCGAGGCGGAGCGGCAGCGTGTTATTGGCCATGAAGCCCATGGCGGTCGCATGCCACAGCGCGCGCCAGGAAACCGGACGGTCCTCCGGGGTCCGCAGCAGCAGTCGCCAGCGGACGGCGCGGAGCGGGAAGCTCGCCGTGGCGATGACCACGGCGGCGAGGAGCGGTCCGCGATGGGCTTCGCGGAGGTGCGTCGCGAGGTCCTGCAGCGAAGTCTTCCGAAGCACCCAGGCGAGCAGGGCGAGCGAAACCGCGAGACCGACAATGGCGGTGAGGCGGCGCCGGGCGCGTGGGGTCACGCGTCAGCGCTCGTCGTCGAGCGCGAGCGGAACCAGGTCGAGCAGCTCCCCGAGCAGCAGCTCGATGCTCGTCAGCTCGCGGCGGGCCCGGAGCGCCGCGCCGAGCTCCCGGCGCACCAGATCCGCCCGCTCGAGCGCCCGCCGGCCGCGGAAGAGCAGCACTTGAATCGGCACCGCCTCGGGTTCGGCCGTGGGGGAGGCCGAGTGCGCGAGCCGGTGGTAACTGGAGAGCGACTGTTCGAACGCGGTGTAGCTGGACACCAGGGTCTCGATGGGGACGACGTCGGGATCGGGGGCGAGCGCCGCGATCGGCACCGGCTCCGGGGGGGCGAGGGACTCGATCGGCACCACCGGTCCTTCCACCTCGGGCGCGAACCGATCGAGCTCGGCGCACAGCGGGGCCAGCATGGCGGCCAGCGAGCCGAGCCCGTTCGATTCCGCCGCCTGGGCGATCGTCTGCGCGGCGCGCTCCAGGATCGGCGCGACCGAGTCGGCGGCCGCGCGTCCCGCCATGATTTCACGGTCGAGCCGGCACAGCAGGTTGCCCGCGGTCCCGCTGACTCCGGCGCTCAGGACGGTGCCGCGCAGCGCGAAGGCGAGTGAGAGCAGCTGGAGCGGCCGGGCCGCGCCGTGGGCCGGGCCGCGCAACAGCGCCGCGGCGTGCCGCAAACGATCGGCCAGACCCATGAGCTCGAGTCCCGGATCGCGCGCGGGTTCCGGGGCGGTGGGCGGCGTGCCCCGGCGAAGCACCGGCTCGGGATCGCGGGCCCCGAACAGACCGGCGATGGGGACGACATCCGCGTCGCTGGCAAAGGCCTCCCGCAGCCCGGCCGCGGCCGCGAGCAGCTCGGGGGTGTCATCGCGGGTTAGGCCGGGCCCGGC
>CAYNNS010000396.1:0-2863 GCA_964398345.1 uncultured Gemmatimonas sp.
TCCTCCGCTGACGGGCGCGGCTGACCCGGGGGATGGCCTGGCGGCATGCTTCCGCCGAGGGGCAAGGCGTCATCCACCGCTACGGCAAGCCCGACAACATTCTCCTCGAGCGCGCGACCGGCGGCGCGGTCCTCACCGACTTCGGCATCGCGCGCCGGCTCGAGACCAGCGGGCTGACCGTCGGTGGGGAGCTGATCGGCACGCCGGAATACATGAGTCCGGAGCAGGTCGACGGCGCGGCCCTCGACGGGCGCTCCGATCTCTACTCGCTCGGCATCGTGGGGTTCTACTGTCTGAGCGGCCAGCTGCCCTTCGCGGGGGCTACGCTGTCGGCCGTGTTGCTCAAGCAGGCCACGGAAGCGCCCCCGGGCGCTGGGCCGCCTCGCCACGACGGCGCCGCGCGAGCTGGTCCAGGCCGTGATGCGTTGCCTCGAAAAGCAGCCCGCCGATCGCTTCTCCGACGCGAAAGCCTTCGGCGATGCGCTGTCGGTCGTTCTGGAAACCCGCCGCGAAACCCCCGCGCCGGTGCGCGTGTTCGTCCGAGACAGCCTCGAGCTCAGGTCGGGCGGCTGCCTCTACGTCTTCGTGGTCTTCTCCTCGATGTCCGTGGTCATCACCGCCATTCTGAGACTGGTGCCGGGTCCGCTGCAGGGCTGGGCCATCGCGGCGTACTTTGCCGCGGCACTGCTCGGCGTGCCGTTCCTCGCGCACGTCTGGCGGACCCGGAGACTGCTGCAAGCGGGTTATGGCATGGAGGATGTCCTGCGAGCGGTCCATACCGATATGGAGCGCAAGCGCGAAGAGCTGGCGGTGACCTGGGGCCAGAGCCGGCCCGTGCTGGAAAGCGGCCTGCGCAAGACCGGCTGGCTGGCCGTGGCGGTCGGCTTCGCCACCTCCCTCGCCGGCTCGTTCCTGGGATTGGGACGCTTCGGCTTCGGCGGCGGAGCCATCATGCTGCTCGGGCTGGTGACCGTTTTCATCAGCCAGCGGCGCCGCGACGTCATGGGCGAGCGCCGGCTCAAGTATTTCGGCGGCCGGCTGGGGCGCTGGGTCTTCCGCCTCGCGGGCTCCGGGCTTGAGCCCCGCCAGATCACCGGGAGCCGGAGCGACCAGCCGACCGAGCTCGCCATTGCCTTCGCCGCGGGTGACCTGTACGCGGAGCTGCCCCGGGAGATCAAGGCGGCGGTGCCGGGACTCCCCGAGACGATCAAGCGTCTGGAACAGCACGCCCGGACCATTCGGACCCGCATCGAGCAACTGGAGGAGTCGCTCGCCGCCACCGGCGGCCGCACCCTGCCCGGAGCCGAGCTCAAGCGCAGCGCCTTACGGGCCGAGCTCCAGAGCGCCCGCGACGCCGCCCGCGTCCGGCTCGCCGAGACCGTCGCGGCGCTCGAAACCATCCGGCTCGACCTGCTCCGGCTCCGCGCCGGCGCGGGCAGTGTGGCGCGCGTCACCGCAGACCTCCAGGAAGCGGATGCCGTCGGCGCCGCGGTCGATCGCCTGCTCGCGGGCCACGAGGAGATCGCTCGCGCGCTAGAGGGCGAGTGAGAGGAAGACGTCGTACAGCGCGTGGCTCCAGGCGGTGATACCGAAGCCGCGCAACAGATAGAGCCCGCTGAAGAGCAGTCCCGCGACCGCCCGGAAGGTGAACGAGCCGAGGGTGAACTCGTCGCCGAAGGGCCTCACGTAGTGAAACAGCGAGAAGACCAGCGCCCCCAGCACCGCGGCGAACAGCCCCGCCGCGAGCGGCCGCCAGCCGAACAGCACCCGCGCCAGCGCGGCCAGCCCCGACACCAGGATCACCCGGAAGAGCAGCTCTTCGTAGATGCCCGCGCCGAGCGACACCATGAGCTGGGTGGGAAGCCCTAACCCGGCAACCGGCGAGCCCCGGGGGCCCTGCACCAGCAGCAAGCGCCCGTGCAGCAGCAGCGTGGTCAGCGCGCTGGCCACGCCGCCCAGCAGCACGGCGTAGACCACGGCTTCCAGCAGCATGAGCGGAAAGAACCGGGCCCGGATCTCTCCCTGCGCCCGGCGGTCGCGCCACACCAGCACCGCCCCGACCGTGAGCAGCAGCACGCTGAATGCCGTCACGCCGTAGCGTCCGCCCAGCGCCACGAACACCGACTTGAGCAGCACGTCGGCGCCGTTGCGGACCTCGCTCAGCTGACTCCTGCTGAGAGCGAACGCCAGCAGCTCGTAGAGGAGCAGCAACGGCACGGCGAAGAGCAGGCTGTGCCGCGGCGCGCGCGCGGCGCGCCAGTACGCATTGGCCGGGGGCATGGCGAAAAGTAAGTAGGCGTTACCTTGGGTCGTGCCTTCCACTACCCTCGGCTATCGCTGGCTGGTCCGGAGTGGGATCGCCCTGGCGCCGCTCTTGGTGCGGGGGCGACCCAAGCTCGCCACGGGAATCGCGCAGCGGGCCGGGCTGCTCGCGCGCATCGATGCCTGGGCCAGGAGCCATCGCGATCCCGCCCGTCCGCTGGTCTGGATGCACGCCGCCTCCGTCGGCGAAGGCCTGCAGGCTGCCGCCGTGCTCGATCGGGTGCGCCAGCGACATCCCCAGTGGCAGAGCGTTGCCACCTGCTTCAGCCCTTCGGCACTGCAATCCGGGCTCGCGCCGCGCGCCGACTTCGTGGACTGCCCGCCCTGGAACCGCGTGGCCGATGTGTGCGCGGCGCTTGAGTCGCTGCGGCCCTCCGCGCTGATCTTCTGCAAGCACGACCTCTGGCCCGAACTCGCCACCCGGGCCGCCGCGCGCGCCATTCCCGTGGGGCTCGTCGCCGCCGCGGTACACCCGAACGCGCGGCGCTTGCGCTGGCCGGGCCGCGGGTTACTCCGCCCCGGCTATCGCGCTGTAAGCGCC
>CAYNNS010000397.1:0-2856 GCA_964398345.1 uncultured Gemmatimonas sp.
CTCTGGACCCGCGAAGACGACATGCGCCACGACATCTATCGTCCCGCGGGGTTCCACTACCTGAGCGGCGGGGTCGACGCCGCCGGGAAGCTGGTCGCCTGGCGCAACCACTTCGTCTCTTTCGGCACCGTCGAGCGCTTCGCCTCGAGCGCCGGCATCGAGGCGACCGAGTTCCCGCAGCGCTTCATCCCCAACTACCTCCTGGGCGCCTCGGTCATGCCCCTGGGCGTGCCGACCGGTGCCATGCGGGCGCCGGGGAGCAATGCGATCGCCTTCGCCATCCAGTCCTTCCTCGACGAGCTGGCGCACGCAGCGGGCAAAGACCCGCTGGACTTCCGGCTTGCCCTGCTGGCCGCGGCCCGGCCCAGGGAACCCGACACGGATGTAGTCGACCCCGAGCGGATGCGAGGCGTGCTCGAGCTCGTCGCCGAAAAGTCGGGCTGGCGGAGCCGCAAGCATGAGCAGGGCAGGGGCATGGGCCTCGCGTTCCACTACAGCCACCTCGGCCACTTCGCCGAGGTGGTGCAGGTCGCCGTGAGCCGCCAGGGCATCGTCGCGGTGGAGAAGGTCTGGGTGGCGGGGGACATCGGGAGCCAGGTGATCAACCCGGGCAACGCCGAGCAGCAGGTGCAGGGCTCGGTGATCGACGGGCTGGGCCAGGCGATGGCGCTCGAGGTCACCATCGACAACGGCCGCGCCGGCCCCAGCAACTTCGACAACTACCCGCTGCCCCGCCTCACCGCCACGCCGCCGGTGATCGAGGCGCACTTCCGGATCACCGACAACCCGCCCACCGGGTTAGGCGAGCCCGCGCTGCCCCCGGTGATTCCGGCGCTCTGCAACGCGATCTTCGCGGCGACCGGCAAGCGGATTCGCCGCCTGCCCATCGGGAAGCAGGATCTGAGCTGGGGGTGACCCCTACTTTTTCTTTAACGCCCCCAGCATCCCCCCGTCCAGACTGCCGTCCTTCTGCCGCAGCAGCACCGCCACCTCGGTGCCCCCGCTGGGATCCTTGAGTACCACACTGTCCCCGCGGACCTCATAGTTGGCGTTCATCGCTTCCATGCCGGGCGCCATGGTGACCCTGCCGCCCTTGAGCTCCATCACGAAGGCGCCGGTCTGATTGTAGTACTTGCCTTCGACGCCGCCCCCACCGCCGCCACAGGCGGCGAGCAGGGCGGCAAGAGCGGGCAGAGCGAGAAACGCGCGGGACCATCGCTGCCACATGGAGGGCTCCAGTGGTGAGAGATAACTTCGAGCCGGACAATCTACCCCGAAATTGCGCGTAGCACCGGAGGCAGCGTCCATGCGACCGCTGGCACATGCGCTATCGCGGCCCTCTGATTCCCTGATTCCCTCCACCCGATCACAGATGATATGTTCTCACCCCCCCTCTCCTGTGATCGCCCTATGCTTTCGCTCTCGCTCGTTGTCGTCGTCGCCCTGGCGGGTCAGGGCCCGGGCCCGCTCGCCGCGGCCATGACTGCCACGATTACCCGTTACGCCACCAACATGCCCGGCGCGGCCGACCTCATGCCCGCCGACAAGTACGCGTTCAAGCCCACCCCGGCGCAGCTGAGCTTCGGCGAGATCATCGCCCATGAAGCGCAGTCCAACGAAACGCTGTGCCACGCCATCGCCGGCTCCAGCCAGACGCCTTCGGAATCCGCGGCGGGCGCCACGTCGCCCAAGGATTCGCTGGTCGCGCGGCTCAAGAAGTCCTTCGACACCTGCAAGAACGTGGTGGCACAGCTCAACGAAGCCGCGCTGGCCGACTCGGTGCCCTGGTTCAACGGCAGGAAGGTGACCCGCGCCCGCGCCGTCATCGCGCTCGCCCAGGACTGGGCCGACCACTATGCCCAGGCCTCGATGTACCTCCGGGCGAACGGGATCCTGCCCCCCTCAGCGCGACGGCAGTAGCTTATACCTGATAGCTCTCTCGCTACGAGGGTTCCCCATGGATCTCGATCGAGTCACGCGCCGCCGTTTCGTCGGCGGGATCAGCTCGGCGCTCGGCCTGCTCCCCCTCAAGCCCCGCATCCTCTGGCCCCGGCAGGGCCAGAACCCGCGCCCCCCTCGCGCCACCGCCGCCGAATACGACGCGATGGCCAAGCTGGCCAACAACGAGAACCCCTACGGCCCGCCTGAGTCGGTGCTGAAGGCGATGACCGACGCCTTCAAGTACGCCAACCGCTACGGTTATCCGGACGGCGGCATCACCGAAGAGATCGCCAAGTACCACGGGGTCAAACCCGAGAACGTCATGCTCGGCGCGGGCTCCGGGGAAATCCTCGACGTGGCGGGCACCGCGTTCCTGCTCGGCGACAAGAAGATCGTCGGCGCCGAGCCCTCGTACGACGTGCTCTACCAGCACGTCACCGCGCTCAAGGCCGACCAGATCAAGGTCCCCCTGCTCCCCGATTTCCGGCAGGACATTCCCGGCACCATCGCCGCGGTCAAGGCCAACTACCGCGACGTCGGCTGGGTTTACATCTGCACTCCCAACAACCCCACCGGCCGGGTCGTCACCAAGGCCGAGATCGCCCAGCTGCTCAATGGCCTCCCGAGCGACGTGATCGTGCTGATCGACGAGGCGTACCATCATTTCGTCGACGATCCCAACTACGAGAGCTCGGTGCACTACGTGCTCGAGGGCCGCAACGTCATCGTCACCCGCACCTTCTCCAAGATCGCGGCGCTCGCCGGCATGCGGCTCGGCTATGCCATCGCCTCGAAGGCGCTGATCGCGCGGATGCGGCCCTACAGCACCGGCAGCATCAACGCGGTGGTGAAGTACGGCGGCGTCGCGGCGCTCAAGGACACCGACTCCCAGGCGTGGGTCAAGAAGACCACGCT
>CAYNNS010000398.1:0-2851 GCA_964398345.1 uncultured Gemmatimonas sp.
TGTCGGGCAGCGGCATCCCGGTGCGCAAGGAATACCGCTTCACCGGCCTGAGCCAGGCCTATGACTACCAGAGCGGCGACGAGCAGCGGGTGAACGCCCAGGTGCGGCTGGTGTTCGACAACAACGAGGCCTCGAAGCTCGGGATGCCGCTGCCCAAGGGCATCATCCGCGTCTACAAGGACGACGGCAACGGCCAGGCGCTGTGCGGCGGCGAGGACGAGATCGAGCACACGCCGAAGAACGAGGTGGTGCGCCTCAATCTCGGCCAGGCCTTCGACGTCACCGCCCGTTCGCGCCAGACCGACTACCAGAAGCTCGGCGCGCACAACTACGAGGTCGCCTTCTCGGTCGAGATCAAGAACGCCAAGCAGCAGGCGATCACCGCGACGGTGCTGGCGGTGATCCCCGGCGAGTGGAAGATGATCGAGGAGAGCCTGTCGCACACCAGCCCGAACAGCAACCAGGCACAGTGGGCGGTGCCGGTGCCGGCAGAAGGCAAGACGGTGCTGACCTACCGGCTGCGGACCCGGTTGTAGCCTGTAGCCCCTCTCCCGCACGGCGGGAGAGGGAGGGGCCCGACCCGAAGGGTCGGGAGGGTGAGGGGCGGCAACACCCTCACCCGGCTCGCTTCGCTCGCCACCCCCGGCCTTCGCCGGGGCAGGCTCTCTCCCGCGGTGAGGCTGTGAATTTTTCTCGATCACGGCTGTGTCGTGTGTTGCGAGAGGTGGGCGGCTGTGATTCGCTGCTGGTGGTTTTGAGGAGCAGCGATGATGTCGGAGCCTGGCAAGCTTTTCGAAGGAATGCCGGAAGTGGCTGCGAAGGGGTCGCGCGAGGGCGGTACGTTGCCTCGACTTCGCACGGCGCAGCGCGATCAAATCGAGCTTCAGATTGTCGACCTGGAGAGCCTGCTGGGGTCGGACCATCCGGCGCGGGTGGTGTGGGCCTATGTCGAGCAGTTGGATTTGAGCGCGGCGCTTGCGGCGATCAAGGCGCGCGAGGGCGAGCCTGGGCGGCCGGCGGCTGATCCGAAGATCCTGATGGCGCTGTGGCTTTATGCGATGATCGACGGGATCGGGAGCGCGCGGGCGCTGGCGGGGCTGTGCGAGACGCATGCGGCCTATCGCTGGATTTGCGGCGGCGTGTCGATGAACCACCACACGCTGTCGGATTTCCGGGTTGGGCAGGCGGCGCTGCTCGACCGGTTGCTGGCGCAAGGGGTGGCGGGTCTGGTGTCGGACGGCTTGGTGAGGCTGGAGCGGCTGGCGCAGGACGGGGTCCGGGTTCGGGCGTCGGCGGGGTCGAGTTCGTACCGCCGCCGGCCGCGGCTGGAGCGCCTGTTGGAAGAGGCCGAAGAGCGGGTAGCGACGCTCAAGGGGGAACTCGAGGCGGATCCGGGGGCGAGCGCGACGCGCCAGCAGGCGGCGCACGCTCGGGCGGCGCGCGAGCGGGTCGAGCGGACGAAGGCGGCGCTGGAACGGATGAAGGAGCTCGAGGCCCAGCGGGAGCGCCGGGCCAAGAAGCACAAGAAGGCGACCGAGAAGCAGAAGGCGCCGCGGGCCTCGACGACGGATGCCGAGGCGCGGGTGATGAAGATGGCCGATGGCGGCTATCGGCCGGCCTACAACGGGCAGTTCGCCAGCGATCCGCAGACCCAGGTGATCGTCGCCGTCGATCTCGACACCAGCGGCTCGGATGGCGGCCTGATGCGGCCGATGCAGGAGAAGATCGCCGCGACCTATGGGCAGGCGCCGCAGCAATACCTGGTCGATGGCGGCTTCCACAAGATCGACGATATCGAAGAGGCGCACGCCGCCGGCATCGCGGTCTTCGTCCCACCGCCGAACAACAAGCACCAGACCGACCCGTTCGCCCCACGCGAAGAAGACGGTCCCGGGACGAAGGCTTGGCGGGAGCGGATGTCGAGCGAGGAGGGCAAGGCGGTCTATCGCGAGCGCGCCAAGCACGAATGCATCAATGCCCACCTGCGTCACCGCAGCGGATATCGCCTGTTGGTCCGCGGGCGCGAGAAGGTTCGTACCGTCCTCCTGTGGTTCGCCGTCGCCCACAATCTGCTGCGTGCCGCGGCCATGCGCGGTGCGGCGGCGCAAGCCGCCGCTACCGGGTGAGCTATGTCCAAAGCCCGGCAAAATGAAACCACACCGAGTCAATCGGCCACCCGCTACCCGCCAGACGAGCCTCGCTCGGCTACCAGCGATATCTCTACAACCCATCTCCCGCTCCCAGAAGGCCATTACTTCACAGCCTCGGTGCGGGAGAGGGGCTATTGGGAGGGTTCCCTCGCCACCATCGCGGCGTGGATGTGGCACCGGGCGTTATCGGACCTGCTTTTCACGCGCCGGCAGGTACGGGCGGGGGTCGTGCGCGCGAGCGACCCGCCGTGCGTGGTCGCCCGCTGGAACTTCGCGACGGGCTTCGTCCGCTTGTTCTTCGCGAGCGTGCTGATCTGGATCCTTATCCCGGCGATCCCCCCCACACCGGCCCAGAATGCCGAGCTGATGGCGGTCGGGACGCCGCTGGTGTTCCTGGCCGGCGTGGGGAGCCTGCTGCTGATCGACCTGCGGTTCAGGAAGCGCCTGCGCCGGGTCGTGCGCATCCCGCCGGGGAGCAACGTCGTGGCCCTGCGCCGGCCGCGGGACGGCATCGTTGGCGCGCACGAGCTCGTTGCCCGCCATGAACCCGCCCAGCCAGCCGTGGGGGCTGACGAGGAGCAGGGCGGCACGGCGGTCCAGCGCCCCGGGCGCGGCCAGCGACGGGTCCCCGAGGTGGAAGGTCGGCCGCTGATCGGGCCCCACCCGGTTCTCCCAACGAACACGTCCCGAACTGCGTTTAG
>CAYNNS010000399.1:0-2848 GCA_964398345.1 uncultured Gemmatimonas sp.
CATCCTCACATTCTGCCGGTCTACGACTCCGGCCAGTCCGACGGGCTGCTCTTCTACGTCATGCCCAACATGGAGGGCCGCTCGCTGCGGGAACGGCTCGACGCGGAAAAGCAGCTGCCGCTCGACGACGCGCTGCGGATCACCCGCGAAGTCGCCGGCGCCCTGGACTACGCGCACCGCAACAAGGTCATCCATCGCGACATCAAGCCCGAAAACATCCTGTTCCAGGAAGGCAACGCGATGGTGGCCGACTTCGGCATCGGCAAGGCGCTGAGCGGCACCGCCACCATGACGCAGACGGGTCTCGCGATCGGCACGCCGGCCTACATGAGCCCCGAGCAGGCCTCGGGCGAGCACGAAATCGACGGCCGCAGCGACATCTACAGCCTCGGTTGCGTGCTCTTCGAGATGCTGAGCGGCGAGGTGCCCTTCACCGGGCCGACCGCGCAGGCCATCATGTCGAAGCGCTTTCTCTCGCCGGTGCCCCACGTCAAGGCGGTGCGCGACGTGCCCGAGGGGATCGATGCGCTGGTCACGAAATCGCTCGCGCGCAATCAGGTGGATCGCTTCGCCACCGCGGCCCAGTTCGCCGACGCGATCCGCGCCCATTCCACCGGCAGCGTGCCGCGCACGACGCCTACCGAAGCGCAAAAGCCGGCCGCCGCCGTCAAGGCCATCGCCGTGCTCCCTCTGCTCAACATGAGCGCCGATCCCGAGAACGAGTATTTCAGCGACGGGATGACCGAGGAGATCATCGGTGCCCTGTCCAAGGTGCCCGGCCTCCAGGTCGCGTCGCGCACCTCCTGCTTCTCCTTCAAGGGCAAAGAGGTCGACATCAAGCAGGTCGGCGAGAAGCTCGGCGTGGGCTCGGTGCTCACCGGCAGCGTGCGCAAGATCGGCAACCGGATTCGTATCACGGCCCAGTTGGTCAACTCGGAATCGGGGCACTCGATCTGGTCGGAGACGTACGACCGGCAGATCGAAGACGTCTTCGCGGTGCAGGACGAGCTGTCGCGCGCGATCGTGGACGCGCTCAAGCTCAAGCTCACCGGCGAGAACGAGCTGGTGACGCCGACCAAGAACATCGAGGCCTACAACCTCTACCTCAAAGGCCGCTTCTTCTTCAATCGCTTCACCGAGGCGGGGCTCCGGAAAAGCCTCGACTTCTTCCAGCACGTGCTGCTGCAGGAGCCGGGTTACGCCAGGGCCTACGCCGGCATGGCGGACTGCTGGTGCTCGCTGGCGGATGACTGGGTGGCGCCGGACGACGCCTATCCCCGCGCCAAGGCCGCGGCACAACGTGCTCTCCAGCACGACGCCGAGCTCGCCGAGGCGATGACCTCGCTGGGGAAGGTGCTGTGCTGGTACGAGTGGGACTTTGCGGGAGCGGAGCAGCAGCTCCGCCGCGCGGTGCAGATCAACCCGAACTACGGCGAGGCGCACTGGTCCTTCGGGAGCACGCTGCCGGCGGTGGGAAAGATCCGCGAGGCGGTGGAAGAGATGCGCCAGGCGCTGACGCTCGATCCGCTGTATCCGCAATACAGCCGCTGGCTGGCTCGGATGCTGTTGTATTCCGCCGATTATGACGCCGCCATCGCGCAGAGTCACAAGACCCTCGAGCTCAACGCCGAGTACTTCCAGGCCTACCTCGACATCGGCTCGGCGTTTCTGGCGCAAAGCCGTCCGGAGCAGGCGCTCGAGTGGTATCGCCGGGGGCAGCGGCTCGAATCCGCGGTGCGCAGCTACGACGCGTTCATCGTGCGGGCGCTGGCGCCATTGGGGCGCCACGAGGAGGCCGACGAGATCCTCAAGCGACTGGAGGACGAGTCACGGCAGCACTACGTACGCGCGGAAGTCCTGGCGATGGGCTACGCCGCGGTTGGTGAATTCGACAAGGCCTTCGCGTCACTGGAACGCGCCTTCCAGGCTCGCTCCGCGGGACTGATCTACCTGCACCTCGATCCGGGGTACGCTCCGCTCAAGCAGGATCCCCGCTACAGCGACCTCATTGGACGCATCGGGCTCAAATAACCCGTCTACCAGGGCAGGGTCAGCTCCGCCCTGGCATAGACGTACCGCCCGTTGTAGCCGAACGGCGATGCCGCCGCCCACGGGAAAGTGTTGCCGTTGTTGTTATTGGGGTTCTGCATCATGTCGGGATAGGTGTTGAACAAGTTGCGCGACCCGATCGAGAAACCCACCTGGTTCAGACGGTACCCCACCTCGGCATCGAACAACGTCTTGGCGCCATAGCTCTCCGCGTCCGTAAAGCCGGGCTCCGCCGAGCTGAACTTGCCGTAGTAGGCTGCGCGGGCCAGGGCGTGGAGCCGGCCGTTGGCATAGGTCGTCGTGAGAGTACCTCGCCAGTCGGGACGCTCCTTCTCGATCGCCAGCGTGGTCACGAGGTCTAACACGCTGGTGTAAGAGGTGGCGGTGCCCTGGAGGATCGGCGCCACCGGGGCCACGTCGGTGATCTTGTTGCGGGTGTAGTTGATGCCGGCGTTGAAATCGAGACTGCCGGTGCCCGCGGCGACGCGCAGGTTGCCGGTCAGGTCGATGCCGTCGGTTTTCGTATCGAGCCCGTTGGTGAAGAACTGGACCGCCGCGATCCCGGTGATCCCGGAATCCGCCAGGATACGGGCCACGACGGTGTCCGCGGTGCCGTCGTAGGTCGCGCCGAGCAGGATGCGGTGGTTGATCGTGATGTGGAAGAGATCCAGCGTCAGGGTGAAGTTGTCGGCGGGCGAGAAGGCGAGGCCACCGCTCAGGTTCACCGAGGTCTCGTCGCGGAGGGGCTTGGCGCCGAAGATCCGCGAGGCGCGATTGGTCACCGGGAAGTTGCCGACCT
>CAYNNS010000400.1:0-506 GCA_964398345.1 uncultured Gemmatimonas sp.
CTGGGCGTAAAAGTTTGGCACGCGGTTGTGACCTCGGGCGGAGGTGAATGACTGGAACCATTGGTAGACGCTGTCGGAAACGCGGGACACGACCCTCGGACCACCGTCGCTTGAGAGTTGCTCGTCCTCGTACTCCGCCCCCAACTTCATTGTGTGCTCGTTTCGCAGCAACGTCATAGCAACCCGAAGGGCGGTGCGCGACTCCCGACCTTCGGCGACAAAGCCCGTGCCGCCGGTAGACGTATTCGTAGTGAAATCATCGATTCGAGTCTGGTCGGCGAGACTGGTAGATTGCGACCGGAGAAGCTCGTTGCGATGCCAGGCCAAACGTGAGCCAGCGATATTGAACTGGGTGCGGGGGTCGAGCTCGTGGCGGATCTGGAACGCAACGGAAACACCGCCCTGCCCCAGGCGTCCCAGGGCGGCCGGGGGAACGGTCGTTGCAAGCCCGGCCTTAGAGCGCGTTTCCTTGTCCCAGGGGGTCCCCGCCAGGGTTACCCCCCCAG
>CAYNNS010000400.1:516-2840 GCA_964398345.1 uncultured Gemmatimonas sp.
CGGCGGTGGGATCGGTCGTTGCAGGCAGGACGTTGGCCAGCATGTCATGACTCGAGGGGTCGCCGAGCAGCGTGACCTCCACGTCTGTTCTGGGACTCTCAGCCCACGTCAGCTTCCCCGCCAACAGATGATGCACGTCGGTGTCGCGCTGTTTTGGCAGCGCGGCTAACGAGACGTCCTGGTTGGCGAACGTCGGGTTATATGCGGCGAAGTACCACAGCTTGTTGTGCCGCAGAGGACCTCCGAGACTCAGCCCCATGTCGTACTGGGTGAATGTGACCGGGTATGCCTCGCCCACTCCCGCGCGCGGGGCCGTGCGCAACGCATCGCCGGTGAAGAACCCCAAAGCCTGGCCATGGAACTCATTGCTTCCTGATGGCGTCACCACGTTGACTACTCCGCTCAACGCTCGTCCGTATTCCGCTTCGTATCCACCCGTGGCGACCTGAATCTCGCGCACAAAGTTGAACGGAAGACTCATGCTCCCTACACGGTCGACGTTGACGTTCATCCCATCGACGTAAAACGCGTTTTCCAGGCCGGTGGCTCCGGAGATGTTGACGCCGTCCTCGTCGTACGCGCTGGCATTCGCTTGCGGGGCGAATGGGATCAGGGCTCGGAAGTCTCGCTGGGACGGCAAGGACAGGAACCGCGACGAGTCGATGGCAACACCAGTGGCGGGGGAGATGGGGTCGATCACCGGCTTGGCGCCTGACACGACGATCTCGGTCATTTCTACGGCCTGTGCCGTGAGGTGGATGTCGCCTAAGGAGGTCGTGCTGCCAAGACGAATCGGGACGTCCTCGACGCGTACCTGGCGGTAGCCAATGCGGTGGATTTCCACTGTGTACGAACCCGCAGGCAACGCCGGGAGCACGAAACGACCTCGGACACCAGTCATCGTACCGCGGATTCCCTGAAGGGCGGCTCCCTTCGCGGTAACCTGAGCTCCCTCAATCACTTCGCTGCCAACGGAGACCACCCGCCCTTCCAGCGCGCCGGTCACCTCCTGTGCTGATAGCGAGGCCGCGGAGAACATCAATAAGCCAGTGAGTAGAGTCCTCATGGTCCCTCCCTGGACCCGGTTACCGAGCCGCGTGCGAGGTACCCGTACAGGGCCTCGGCGACTTCCGGCGCCACGTCGTTCACGATGGTGGCAGTGGCTGCCCGGTCGCGCCAGAAGGTGGCGGTCCAGACAGGCGACTGACGACCTCTCTGATAAAGAAGCGCCACAACCACGATTCGCCCGTTCTGCGTTGCCACGTCGCCTCGAAGCGTGAAGTTTGCGCGCTGGGAGACTTCCCTCGTAGAGACTAGAACCTCCAAGCCGGGCATGCGTTTCAGGCGGGCTGCAAGCGATTCGGGAATTGTGGCTTCGCTGACTAGCCTCGCGAGCGAGTCCGGCGCGCGAAACGGCTCGATTGCCAGAGTTGTCTCCAGAGTGGAAGGAGCGCCCCGTACTTCGACCGTGGAGCGATAAGCTTTGGCTATCGCCAAGATCACGACGGCCGCGACTACCAGCAGCGCCCCACCCCACACCTTACTCACCGTCCGAGTCCCCCTGGTTTGCACGATGCGAGCAACCTGAAGATCTAGTCCTCGCCCCCAGTTATTCCATGCTGTTAGGTACCCACGCACGTCAAGGTGATCTTGAACACCTGGACAGTCCCCGCTGACAAGTCGACGACCAGGATAGAGTGCGCCCTGATTCGATCGCCACTCGCGTTTGCCAACATGGCATCGTAGCTGAACTTCTGGATGCCCCCGTTGTCAACAAACGTGTCGGTTCCGCGGCCCTCGAACCCGCTACTCGTTGTAATCGTTGTTTGCTCGCGGACGACGAGCCGACCATCGAGCTCTTTTGTCCACGCCGTCCCGGTGACTGTAATGGTGTGTACCAGGCCGGAGCAGGGATTCACGTCGTCAAACTGGGCGAATATCGGGACCGGGATCGGAGCACTAGAGGAAGCCGCGATAGAATACTCGCTCGGGACCGAAGGGCCGGTTACTCTGGTGGGCATCTGGGTTTCGCTGCATGCAGCAGCAGCTACGAGGAGCGGAAGCAGCCTACCGCCGAGCACGTGATGCACTTCAGGCCGTCGGGGGTGCGTGGCCAGGAATCTCATGGAAGCCTCCTAGAGGGTGGTCGCTACTTGCAAATCCCTTTCGCGGCCAATACTGGCGACGGCCCGGCCACTCGCCGTACCTTCTCCGTCCCTCTCACCGTCCGCAAAGGGTCCCGGCATGGATAAGCCGCCCTTCGAGCTGCGGATCCTGGGCTCCACAGAGCTGATGGGCCCGACTCCCGGTGCCGGTGAAGCCAT
>CAYNNS010000401.1:0-2835 GCA_964398345.1 uncultured Gemmatimonas sp.
CCGCGGAGGTGACCCTCCGATCCGCCGACGAATGGCGGGCCGCCATCCGGCTGGGGGGCCTCGCCTTGCTGGTCCCCGTTACCCTGGGGGTGTTGGCCATCGGCACCGCAGAGGGGTTCGGCCCCCCGCTCGCCGCGTGGGGCTGGCCCGCGCGCCTCACGGGCCTCGTGCCGGGCTTCGCTGCCCGGGCCGTGGTCGGGGGCATCGGCCAGCTCGGCGGGTTGGCGGTGGCGTTCCTTTCGCTCTCGGCGCTGACCCTCGCGACGCTGGCCTGGCATCCGCTGCATCGTCTGGAGAAACGCGCTACGCAGGACGGTCAGCTGCCACCCCTCGACCTGCTCAAACCCCCGCCGGCCCAGGACCACGCCGCGGACAGCGCCCAGCTCGACCGGCTCGGGCAGCGGCTGCTCGAGACCCTGCAGACCTTCAAGGTGGAAGGCACGATCGCCGGGCGCACCAGCGGACCGGTGGTCACGCAATTCGAAATCGCACCGGCGCCCGGAGTGAAGGCGGGACGGATCATTGCGCTGGCCGACGATCTCGCCATCACCATGCGGGCGATGAGCATTCGTGTCGCGCCGATTCCGGGGCGCGGCGCGGTGGGCGTGGAAGTCCCGAACCCGACCGCACGCATGGTCACGCTGCGCGAACTGCTCGACGCGCCCGAGTGGGAGCACGCCCGGGCGGTGATGCCGATGGCTCTGGGCCGGGACCTCGAGGGCAAGCCGGTGGTCACCGATCTTGGCAAGATGCCCCACCTCCTGATCGCAGGCGCGACCGGCTCCGGCAAGTCGGTCGCGATCAACACCATCATCACCGGGCTGATCTATCGCTACCCGCGGCAGGATCTGCGCTTCCTGATGATCGACCCCAAGATGGTCGAGCTCTCGATGTACAACGCGCTGCCGCACCTGCGCCATCCCGTGGTCACCAACAATCACGATGCGGCGCGGGTGCTGCGCTGGGCGGTGCGGGAGATGGGACGCCGCTACGAGCTGCTGCACGCGAATGGGGCCCGCAACCTGGCCGACTTCAACCGGAAGGTGAGCGAGGGGAAGCCGCTGCGTCACCCGCCGCCCCAGGAGGGCAGCCTGGCGGCCATCAGCGCGAATCCCGAGCCCGGCGCGCCCGAGTCGCGCGACGAGGCGTACCAGGACGGCCGCCTCCCCCACCTGGTGATCGTGGTGGACGAGCTCGCCGATCTCATGATGACGGTGCAGGGCGAGGTGGAGACGCCGCTGGCCCTCCTGGCGCAGAAGGCCCGCGCGATCGGCATTCACCTCATCCTCGCCACCCAGCGGCCCTCGGTCAACGTGATCACCGGCCTCATCAAGGCCAATTTCCCGAGCCGCATCGCGTTCCGTGTGGCCTCCAAGGTGGACAGCCGGACCATTCTCGATCAGAATGGCGCCGAAGCTCTGCTGGGCAACGGGGACATGCTCTTCCTGCCACCCGGCAAGAGCGAGCCGCTCCGGCTGCAGGGGGCCTTTATCGGGACCGAAGAGACCGAAGCGGTGATGAGCTGGTTCAAGAGCAACGTGCCGGTGCAGGCGGCGCGCCCGGAATCGGACATCATCGCCGAGGAGCGCGCGCTCGAGAGCGAAGAGGAAGGCGGCGAGGAGCCCCTGGACGCCGGCGACCGGGACGCCCTATTTCGCGAAGCCGCCGAGCTCTGCATTCAGCACCAGGGCGGTTCGACCTCGCTGCTGCAGCGCAAGCTGCGGATCGGCTATGGCCGCGCGGCGCGGATCATCGATCAGCTCCACGCCGCGGGGATCCTCGGCCCGCCCGACGGGAGCAAGCCGAGGGAGGTCCTGATCGGTATCGGCCAGCTGGACGAGTACAGCTCGTAGCCTGCGGGCCGCCTCAGCTGCCGTCCGCGAGGCCCCTCCGTCGTGCGCTGAATTCGACCACGCTGCGTGAATTCGGTTCCGGGGTTTCCGGGGTCGCGGGTTATGGTGGGCCATGCCTGCCGCCCGCGCTCTCAAACCGGTATCCGAATGGACCGACCCGCGCCATCGCCGCGGCTACGCCGGTGAACGGCTCGCCATCGCGTACCTGCTGCGCAACGGCTGGCGCCTCGAGGCGCACCGTTTCCGGCTCGGCCACCACGATCTCGACCTGATCGCTCGGCGCGGCAGTCTGGTTGCCTTCATCGAGGTCAAGACCCGTCGCTCGTCGCGCTTCGGCAGGGCGGTGGAGTCGGTGGGACCCCGCAAGCGTGCGGTGCTGGCTCGGCTCGCCGAGCTCTGGCGGGTGCGTTTCGGCTTCCCGGACGACCGCTACCGCTTCGACGTGATCACGGTGGAGCCCGGGAAGGGTCCCGCCACGTTGCCGCAGGTCACCCACATCGAGAATGCGTGGATGGGTGTGGGAAAGTGAAAAAGTGCCATCTTGTTTCGGACAATGTTCGGCTTTAGATTGAATACAGTATCATTGTGAAGCAAAATAAGTCACATTATTACATCGAGGGCTCCAATGGCCGTTCCAGACGTCAAGGAGGTCAAGCTCGACGCCGATCGCCGCAAGGCGCTCAACCTCGCCATTTCCCAGATCGAGAAGCAGCTGGGTAAGGGCTCCATCATGCGAATGGGAACCGATGCGCCGCGTGAGCGCGTGGTCTCGATTCCCACCGGCGCCATCAATCTCGACGCTGCCACGGGTGTGGGGGGCATTCCGCGCGGCCGCATCACCGAGATCTATGGTCCGGAGTCTTCCGGCAAAACCACACTCACCCTGCACCTCGCGGCCAACGTGCAGCGTGTCGGTGGAGTGGCGGCTTATGTCGACGCCGAGCACGCCCTCGATGTCGAGTACGCCAAGAAGCTCGGCGTC
>CAYNNS010000402.1:0-2835 GCA_964398345.1 uncultured Gemmatimonas sp.
CGCGAGCCCGCGTCCCCTGAAGCGACGGTTCGGCACCCGTGCGGCCGTGGGGCTCGCGCGGCGCCGATTGGGCATCGAGCTCGCGCTCCCCGGCACCGGGCCCGAGCTCCGCCTGGTGGATTCGCTCGCCACGCAGGCCGGCTTTCCCGGCACCGGTTGTTACTTCTACAGCGCGGTGAGCGCCGAGCTGCTGCGGGTCATGGGCGGATTCGAGGGCGCGATGGTGCACGAGCGTTGCCAGGCCCGGGGCGACGCGGATTGCTTCTGGCGGGCGACGGAGGCGGGGGATTACGAATGAAAGCACTCGATGCCGAGGCGCGCGAAGCGCTGGGCGCCGCGCTGGCCAGCGCGGGAGCCGACGGCTGGCTGCTCT
Source organism: uncultured Gemmatimonas sp. (assembly GCA_964398345.1). Lineage (GTDB taxonomy): Bacteria > Gemmatimonadota > Gemmatimonadetes > Gemmatimonadales > GWC2-71-9 > JABFSM01. Next base: position 374 of record CAYNNS010000402.1, read on the forward strand.
TCGACTTTCAGGGCCATAACCCGGTGGCCAAGCGCCTGCTCGGGCTCGGCGGGGTAGGGTCGCGGCGGCTTTTCGTGCTGCTGACGCCGCGGGGCGAGCCCGTGGCGATCGCGCACAAGATCGAGCTGCAGCCGCTGGCCGGCTTTCCGGGGAAGGTGGTGCCCTACGCCCGGCGCGAGGAGCTGCGCGCCGCCCTGGGGGAGCTGGTGCACGGGAAAACCCTGGCCATGGAGATCTCGCCCCAGGACTCGGTGCCGTACCTCGATCGCGTGCCCTTCGGCATCGTCGAGCTGATCCAGTCGCTGGGCGGCAAGGTCGTCTCCAGCGCCCCGCTGGTCACCCGCTTCGTCGCGCGCTGGAGCGCCGAGGAAACCGCGGGTCACGTGAAAGCCGCCGAAGCGGTGGCTCGGATCGCCCGGGAAGCGCTCGGCTTTGCGGTGACGGAGGGCGGAAAAGGCCTCGGCGAAGTCGCCCTGCAGCAGCGGGTCGTCGCGGCGCTGGAGCGCGAAGGCATCGTCCCTGACCACCCGCCGATCGTCGGCTTCGGCCCCAACGCGGCGGATGGCCACTACGAGCCGATCGCGGGCAAGGACCGGACCCTGGAGCCGAACCAGGTGGTGCTGCTCGACCTCTTCGGGCGCTATCCGGGGGCGATCTCGGCGGACCAGACCTGGATGGGCTTCAGCGGTTCCCAGCCCCCCGAGCGGGTCCGCAAAGCCTGGGAGGTGGTGCGCGACGCGCGCGACGCCGCGCTGGCGCTGATCCGCAAGGCGGGCGAGGCGGGTGACACGCTCGCGGGTTATGAGGTGGATCGCGCGGCGCGCGACGTGATCGAACGGGCCGGCTTCGGCGACTACTTCGTGCACCGCACCGGGCACTCGATCGACCAGGACCTGCACGGCTCCGGCCCCCACATGGACGACTATGAGACCCGGGACGACCGGGTCATTCTCCCCGGGACGGGATTCTCCATCGAGCCGGGGGTGTATTTCCCCAATGAGTTCGGGATCCGCAGCGAGGTCAACGTCTACTGGAGCGAGCAGGGGCCGGTGGTGACGCCGTCGGAGATCCAGAAGGAGTTGATTCTGGGAGGGTAAGAGGGAAAGAGGGAAAGTGGGAAAGTGGGAAAGGGGCCGGCGACCTTCTTCCCTTCTTCCCTCCTTCCCTCCTTCCCTCTTTCCCTCTTTCCCTCTTTCCCTCTTTCCCTCTCTTAGCGACCGTCCGGCTTGTCGAGGATCACGACCTCCGGCGCGCTGCGATGCCAGAGTGGGATGCGCTTGTCGATCCCCATCGCGCAGAACAGCAACGCCAGATAGAGCAACGAGTACTTGTACATCTTCCATGCGAGCGGCGTCACCGAAGTTTCCCGCAGCAAGCGCACGCAATACCAGAGCAGCCGCGCGCCGAGCAGGAGCGCGACCACGGCGTAGAGCAGTCCCTGGGTTCCCGCCAGGGTGGGCAGCAGCGTGAGCGGCAGCAGCAGCAGCGTATAGACCAGCATCTGCAGCTTGGTCTGGTGCGGCCCCTTTACCACGGGCAGCATCGGCACCCCGGCCCTGGCGTAGTCCTGCTGTTTGATCAGCGCCAGCGCCCAGAAGTGGGGCGGGGTCCAGTAGAAAATGATCGCGAACAGGTAGAGCGCCGAGAGGTCGAGCGAGTTGGTCATCGCCGCCCAGCCGACCAGCGGGGGGATCGCCCCCGCGGCACCCCCGATCACGATGTTCTGCGGCGTCGCCCGCTTGAGCCAGACCGTATACACCAGCACGTAGAAGAGCAGCCCCGCGAGCGCAATCCAGGCGGAGAGCGGGTTCACGAAGCGCCAGAACAGCGCGAACGCCACGGCCCCGAGGGTCAGCCCGAAGAGCAGGGCCGCCGCGGCGGGGAGCCGCCCCGACGGTATGGGGCGCAGCCTGGTCCGCGCCATCGCGCTGTCGATGTCCCGGTCGAACCACATGTTGATCGCGTTGGCCCCGCCGGCCATCAGGTAGCCCGCCAGCGTCACCCAGAGGATGAGGCTCAACGACGGCAGTCCGCGATCGGTGAGGAACATCGGCGCGATCGTGGTGACCAGGAGGAGCGAGATCACCCGGGGCTTCGTCAGGGAAATCAGGTCGCGGAGGAGCAAAGGAATCAGGGAATCTGGGGATCAGGGAATCAGGGTGACTGGCTAACCTGGCCGCGCCAAATGTAACCTTAGCCCATGACCGCCACACGCGACACCTGGGGCGAGCGGCTCCCGCGCACCGTCGGACTGTTCTCCTCGATCATGGTGCTGATCGGTATCACGATCGGAAGCGGGATCTTCCGGGTCCCGGCGCGCGTCGCCAACGACCTCGGTGCCCCGGGGCCGGTGCTGCTGGCGTGGGTCATCGGGGGGATCCTGGCGCTCTTCGGGGCGCTCACCCTGGCGGAGCTGGCGGCGCTGTTTCCGCGGAGCGGGGGCATCTTCGCCTTCCTGGAAG
>CAYNNS010000403.1:0-2797 GCA_964398345.1 uncultured Gemmatimonas sp.
CGTGCCGCTGGCTTCAGCGCGCTGGGAGCACGATACCGCGCGCTCGGGACTCCGGGTAGATGGCGCGAAGTTCTCCGGCACGCTGTTGCCCGGCAGCTCGGGTGGGTACCGGCTGGTGCTCACGACGGCGGACGGCGCTCCGCTGAGCGGCGAAGAGGCCTCGCTTGCGATCCGTATCCTGCCGGATCTCGCGCCGACGGTCACCATTCCGGTCCCTTCGGGTGATACCGTCGCCCCGGCGAGCGGGTCGTTGCCGCTGGTGATCGACGTGCAGGACGATCACGGTCTCGCCGACGTCGCGCTGGAGCGCAAGGTGTCCCACGCCGGCAAGACCCGCGTCCTGCCCGAGCAGACGCTGCCGCTACCCGGGCAAGCCCCCGATCGTGCCATCCTGCCCGCGGCGATTGATCCCGCGGCGCTCGGACTGGTCGCCGGCGACACGCTGCGCGTCACCGCGCGCGCGCGCGACAACTCGCCGGGGCACCAGATCGGCCGCTCGCGCGAACTCGCCATCAGCGTTCCCACGCGGCCCGAGCTCCGCGCCGAAGAGCGGGAGCGCGTCGTGGCCCTCGCGAAGCAGCTCGATTCCCTGGTCAAAGAGAGCCGCGATGCTCAGCGGCAGAGTGAAGATCTGGGTCGCGCGGAGCAGCGCGGCACCGAGTCGGCGCTCGACTTCGATGCGGCGAAGAAGGCGCAAGCGGTTGCCGAGCGACAGGGCGACCTGCTCAAGCAGGCCGAGGCCGTCCAGCAGGCTCTCAACGAGCTCCGCAAGGCCGCCGAGCGGGCCGGGCTCACCGATTCGGCATTTCAGCAGCGGCTGCGCGAAGTCCAAGAAGAGATCGACAAGGCCCTTTCACCGGAGCTGCGACGCCAGCTGGCCGAGCTCCAGGAGGCGCTCAAGTCGCTCGATCGGGAACGCACCCGCGATGCGGTCCGGCAGCTGAGCGAAGCGCAGCAGAAGCTGCGGGAGGCGCTGGAGCGCAGCCGGGACCTCTTCAAGCGCGCCGCGCTCGAAGGTCAGCTGGCCTCGCTGGAGCAGGAGTCCAAGGAACTGGGCGAGGATCAGCGGCAATGGAACGAGAAGGTGCCCGCCGCCGAAAGCGCCCAGGCTGCCGTGGAGGAGCGCCAGCTCAGCCAGCGGGCCGACTCGCTCGCCGCGGGGCTGCGCGAGGCCGCCAAGCGCCTCGAGAGCCAGGAGCACCGCGAGGCACTGCAGCGGGCCGCCGACACCGCGAGCGCGGGTGCGCAGCAGATGCGGCAGGCGCAGAGCGCCGCGGCCAAATCCCAGACCGCCCAGGCCCAGCGCTCGGGTGAGAAGGCGGCGGGCGCGATCAACAAGGCGCAGCAGCAGGTGCGGGAGCAGCGGGAGTCCCAGCAACAGGAATGGCGGCAGGAAGTCGTGCAGCAGCTGGACCGCGCTCTGCTGGAGACGACCCGGCTTACCGAGCGCCAGCTCGCGATTGCGGAGCAGTTCCGCAAGAGCGCGGCGCTGGCGGCGGCGCGGACGACGCAGGGCGCGCTGGAAGAAGGCGTCCAGAAGCTACTCGAACAGGTGGGTGCGGCTTCGGGCAAGAATGCCCTGGTCTCGCCGCAGATCCTCGCCGCCCTCGCCGAGGCCCGCGCTGAGATGCAGCAGGCGAGGGAAGACGCCGCGAGTGCGTCGGGCAACGCGCGGGAAGCCGCTGATCGCGCCGGCGAAGCGGTCGATGCGCTGAACGTCGCGGCCTACGGCCTGTTGCGCTCGCGTGAAGACGTCGCCGGCGCGAGCAGCGGATCGGGATTCGCGGAAGCGATGCAGCGGATGACCCAGCTGGCCAAGCAGCAGGGACAGCTGAGCCAGGACGCCAGCGGGTTGCTCCCCATGATGGGCTCCAACGCGCTGCAGCAGCAGCTGCAGGCGCTCGCGGCGCGGCAGCGCGCGCTGGCGCAGGAGCTCGAACGGCTTCGCGCTCACGGGCAGGCCGACGCCAAGCCGCTCGGTGACGAGGCGCGCGATCTGGCCCGCGAGCTCGAGCGCGGCAGGCTCGACCGGGAGACGGTCACGCGCCAGGAGCGCCTCTTCCGCCGCATGCTCGACGCGGGCCGCACCCTCCAGGGCCAGGACGAGGACCAGCGCAAGGAGCGGCAGAGCGAAACGGCGAAAGACGAGCTGCAGCTTCCGCCCGCGCTCCGCGCGGAGCTGCTGGGCCGCGGCGGCATCAAACTGCCGACCTGGGAGCAGCTGCAGAAGCTGTCGCCCGAAGAGCGGCGGCTGGTGACGGATTACTTCCGGCGGCTGACCGGAGGGGCGCCGTGACAGAGGGTCAGAGGGGCAGAGGGGCGGAGGGGCAGATTGTTGCTGCTGCCTTCGTTGCGGTCCTTGCTGTTGCGACGCCCTTGCAAGGGCAGGATGCCGCGACGCGAGCGCTCGATCTCGAGCGTCGCGGTGACTATGCCGCCGCCGCCGCCACCTGGCGCAGTGTGCTGACCGATCAGCCGCAGGATCTCTCCGCTTTGCTCGGACTGGAGCGCTCGCTCACGCCGCTGGGCCGGTTGGCCGACATGACCGAAGCGATCCGGCACGCGATGGCCCGCGAGCCGGGACCGGGGGTACTGGGCATCGCGATCCGGGTGTGGACCGCGGCCCGGCAACCCGACAGCGCACGCGCTGCGGTCGAGCGCTGGGCCGTGCTGGAGCCGGCCAGCGAGCTGCCCTTCCAGGAGTGGGGCATTGCCGCCTACGGCGCTCGCGATCGCACCGCAGCGCGGGCGGCCTATCTCCAGGTGGGAGCGATGCTCGGGACGATCATGGCCGCCA
>CAYNNS010000404.1:0-2758 GCA_964398345.1 uncultured Gemmatimonas sp.
GGCCGGGGAAACGGGGGGTTCTTTCCAGTAACTCCCGGTCTTGGAGCGGCGGATCGACGGCAGCTCGACGATGAGCGTCGCCGGACAGGTCTTTCACTACGGCGCCGATTGCACCGCCGCGCCGCAGGCGGCGCGCACGCTCGCCGAGACGCCGGTGATCTACGGCGGCGTCGCGAACGACACCACCAACCTGCTCTCGGCCGATTCGGTAAAGGGCAGGATCCTGGTGCTGCGCGCGGGCCAGGGGGGCGGCTTTGGCAGAGGCCGCGGGGCACCGCCGTCACCGGCGCTCCAAGCCTATCTCCAGGTCACCGCTGGCGCAGCGGCAGTGCTCACGATCGCAGGCCCCGTCGGCGCGGCGCGTCCCGGGCAACCGGGGGGCTTCGGCACGCGCGGCGGCCCGACCGGAGCGTTCGAGGACCCCGCGCAACAGAGCCGCGGCGGGTTTGGCGGCGCGGGCTCGCTCGCGACGATCCAGGAGGCGCTGGCTCAGTCCATTTTCGGCCAGCCGCTGGATCAGCTCACCAAAGGGGCTATGGGGAAGCCCGTCGCGGTCGATCTCAAGGTGATTCGCACTCCACTCCCCACTCGGAATGTCGTCGCGATCCTGCCGGGCTCGGATCCCAAGTTGCGCGGCGAGTATGTCGCCATCGGTGGCCATAGCGACCACGTCGGCTACACCGTCGGAGGAACCGCGGTGGAGCACGATTCCCTCAAGGCCTACAACATCGTCGCGCTGAACGAGGGCGCGGACACCCGGCCGCGACCGGTCCCTTCGGACTCGCAGTGGCTCCGCATCAACGCGCTCAAGGACAGCTTGCGCGGGGTTTTCCCGGCGCGCGCCGACTCGATCTCCAACGGCGCCGATGACGACGGCAGCGGTTCGGTGTCGGTGCTGGAGATCGCGGAGGCCTTCGCGAAGGGCAACTTCAAGCCGAAGCGCTCGATCGTCTTCGTCTGGCACACCGGCGAGGAGGCGGGACTCTGGGGCTCGCAGTGGTTCACCAATCACCCCAGCGTGCCGCGCGACTCGATCGTGGCCCAGCTCAACATCGACATGGTCGGGCGTGGCGCCGCGAGCGACGTCACCGGCAAGAACAAGGAAGGCGCGGAGCTCCGGGGCGCGGCGAACTACGTGCAGCTGGTCGGCTCGCGCCGGCTCTCCACCGAGCTGGGCGACATCGCCGAGCAGGTGAACCGCCAGGAGGAGATTCCCTTCGTCTTCGACTACGCGATGGACGCCGACGGTCACCCGCAGCGGATCTACTGCCGGAGCGACCACTACAACTATGCGCGCTACGGCATCCCGATCATCTTCTTCACCACCGGCGGCCACGCCGACTACCACCAGGTCACCGACGAGGCGCAGTACATCCAGTACCTCCACATGGCCAAGGTGGACCAGCTGATTCTCGACATCGCGCGCAAGGTGGCGGACCTCGACCACCGGGTGGTGGTGGACAAGGCGACGCCCGCGAGCCCGTTCGGAGCGTGCGTGCAGTGAGAGCGGGTTAGGGATCCCGTGGACCGGCGCGAGTTCCATCGCCGCCTGGTCGGCGCCGCGGGGACCCTGGCTCTCCGGCGGCTGCCCGGGCAGGCCGTCCCGCGGGTCGACGGCGCCCGGATCAGCCAGCACCTCGCCGCCCTGGGCGAATTCGGCAGGAATCCCCAGGGCGGTGTGAGCCGCGTCGCCTACACCGACGCCGACCGCCAAGGCCGCGACGCGGTACTGGGCTGGATGCGCGAGGCCGACCTCAGCGTCGGCATCGACGCCGCCGGCAACCTGGTGGGCCGCCGCCCCGGTCGCGACGCCGGGCTCAAGCCGCTGCTGCTCGGCTCGCACATCGATTCGGTGCCCGAGGGCGGCAATTACGACGGGGACGTGGGCTCACTCTCCGCCATCGAAGTGGCCCGCACCCTCGCCGGCTCGGCCACGCAGCTTCGCCATCCGCTCGAGGTCGTGATCTTCCAGAACGAGGAAGGCGGGACCATCGGGAGCCACGCCGTCGGCGCGGGCCTCAGCGCGGCGGAGCTCGATCGCGTGTCCCAGAGCGGCAAGACCATCCGCGACGGCATCCGCTTCCTCGGCGGCGACCCCGACAAACTCGCCTCGGTCCGGCGTGTCCGGGGCGACATCGCCGCCTATCTCGAGCTCCACATCGAGCAGGGCGGCGTTCTCGACGAGTCCAGGATTCCGATCGGCATCGTGCTCGGGATCGTGGGGATTCGCCACTGGGACGTCACCGTAGAGGGCTTTGCCAATCACGCCGGCACGACGCCGATGAACCGCCGGCGCGACGCGCTGCTGGTGGCGGCGCGCTGCATCGACATCGTGAACAAGCAGGTGCGCAGCGTTCCCGGTCGCCAGGTCGGGACGGTCGGCCGGATCCGCGTCGAGCCGGGCGCCTTCAACGTGATCCCGGGACGCGTGGTGTTCGGCCTCGAGCTGCGCGACCTGGAGGAGGCCAAGATCCGTGAGCTCTTCCAGGCGATTCGCGGGGCGTGCCAGCGCATCTCCCGCGAAGGCGGGACCACGATCGGCTTTCAGGAATCGCTCACCATCGCGCCGGCGCTGACCGATCCCGGCATTCGCAAGAGCATTGCTGCCGCGGCGCGCAGTCTCAATCTCAGGACGCTGGCTCTGCCGAGCGGGGCGGGGCACGACGCGCAGGAGATCGCGCGGATCGCCCCGGTGGGCATGATCTTCGTCCCCAGCGTTGGCGGGATCAGCCACTCCCCGAAGGAATTCTCGCGGCCG
>CAYNNS010000405.1:0-2753 GCA_964398345.1 uncultured Gemmatimonas sp.
CTCGGTCGCGTTCGTCTTGCTGGTCCCGAACGCCGGAGGCAAGAGCAGATCGATCGACGATGCGGACAATGGGACGATGTACTGCGGATAGCGCCGCCAGTCGGCGTACGCCCGCTGTACTGCGACCTTGCCCTTGATGATGTCGCTGTTGAGCAACGTGCGCAGCTCTTTGGTCAGGTCGCTGCGAATGCCCAGGGTGACGTTGTCGAAGTCGATGAGCAGCGCGGCGTGTGGCGCGTGGTGGTGCAGTGGGGCGGACGGGTTGACTGGCTGAGGGGCTGACGCAGGCGCTCTGCTGCCCCGATGTGTGGGGGTACTCACTCTTGGTTGTTCTCTCCGCGGCGCCGCTTCGGTGCTCCCCCCGCTTCCCGGACCCGTCGGGTCAAGGAACTCGGTGCAGGAGCTGCCACAGCGGCTGCCGCTCTGGGTGCGGACCATCCCGTGAGCCCCATTGGCGCACGGCGTCCGGGCCTAAATCTAATAGCTTCCTAGCGATCCAGCAGTACCTCGATTACCCGGCCGGCGGCGCGGCCATCCCAACCCTCCGGCTGGCGGGGCTGATAACGGCCCTTGGCCCTGGCGTCGAGGATCTCGGCGACGGCTCCCCGAATAGCCACCCGGGTGCTCGCTACCAGCCGGTTGGTACCCTCAGTGACGGTTACCGGGCGCTCGGTCGTGGCCCGCGCGGTCAGGCACGGCACGCCGAGCACCGTGGTCTCCTCCTGGAGCCCGCCGGAGTCGGTCATAACCAAAGCGGCGCGGTCCAGGAGGCTCAGGGTTTCCAGGTAGCCCAGGGGATCGAGCAGCCGCACACTACCGTTCGGAGCAGTGAGCCCGAATTCCGCGATCCGGCGCCGGGTTCGTGGGTGCACCGCGAACAACACCGGCAGCTTCTCGCCCAGGTCTTCGAGCGCGCGCAGCAGCTCGTTCAGTGTCGGCGCATGGTCCACGTTGCTCGGACGGTGCAGCGTCACGAAGGCGTAGTCCTTCCCCTCGACCCCGAACTCCTTTGGCATGGCGCGCTCGCGCGCCGTGGCGCGCAGGTGCAGCAGCGTATCGACCATCACGTTCCCCACCAGCCTGATCCGCGAGGCGGGAATCCCCTCGGCCAGCAGGTTGGCATCGCCATCGCGGCTCGGCGTCAGACAGAGATCCGCGAGCTGGTCGGTGAGGATCCGGTTGATCTCCTCCGGCATGCTCCGGTCCCGGCTCCGCAGCCCCGCCTCTACGTGGGCGATCCGGATCGCCTTTTTCGCGGCGACGAGCGCGCAGGACACAGTGGAATTCACGTCGCCGTAGACCAGTATCCAGTCGGGCTTGTGCCAGTCCAGCACCGGCTCGAAGGCCATCATGATCCGGGCGGTCTGCTCCGCGTGCGATCCCGAGCCGACCTCGAGGTTCTCGTCGGGTGCCGGCAGCTCCAAGTCGCGGAAGAACTGCTCGCTCATCGCGGGATCGTAATGCTGCCCGGTGTGCACCAGCACCTGTTCCAGGTCCTGGACCGCTGCCCCGGCGCGCAGCACCGGCGCGGCTTTCATGAAATTGGGACGTGCCCCGACCACATGGAGCAGCTTCATGCGGGCTGGTCCGGGGCCCCGGCAAACGGCAAGTCGAGGCTGAAGAAAAAGCGGGTGCCCTGACCCGCGGTGGTCTCGACCCGCAGGTCGCCCTGCATGGCCTCGACCAGCTTGCGGCAGATGGACAGCCCTAACCCGGAGCCCGAAAAGGCGTAGTCACGGTCCTTCTGGCGGCGGCGGAAGGGCTCGAACAGCATCGCCATCGCCTGGGGCGGAATGCCTCGCCCCGTGTCGCGCACCGAGAACTCGACCCCGGTGCCGTTCTGCTCGATCGCGGCGACCTCGACGCTGCCCTCGTCGGTGAATTTGAGCGCGTTGGTGGTGAGGTTGAGCAGGATGCGGCTCAGCGCGACCGGATGGCCGATGCGTGCGCCGCGCTGGCAGGGCCTGAGCTGCACTTCGAGGCCCTTCTCCTCCGCGATCGGCTGCACGATGTCGCGCACCGACTCCATGATGTCCTGGATCGAAAACGGCAACGGCTCGAGGTCCACCAGCCGGTCGCCACCCCGCGCCAGCTCGATCACATCGCTCGCCACGGAGCTCAGCCCGAACGCCGCGCTGTAGACCAGGCCGAGCTGACGCTCCTGGAGCGGAGTGACCGGACCGCTGCGGCCCCGCTTCATGGTCTCGCCCAGGAAGAGGATGGAGGTCAGCGGCGACCGAAGGTCGTGCGCCAGCTCCACCACCAGCTCCAGTCCGTCGGGTCCGGTGAGCCGGTCGGCGAAGCGCTGATCCCAATTGGGCTCGAGCTGCTGGGCCACTACTTCGAAGCTGAGCAGCGTGTTGAGCAGTGCCTGCGAAGAGGGGATCGGAGCGAGGCCGGCCGCGAGCCGGACCACCCGCCCACGCAGGAGACTCAGCAATCGGCGGGGCAGCTGGGACTTGGAGAGCTCCCGCAGGTCGACCGAGGTGCCGTCTGCGGCGGCGGATTCCAGCGCCGTGGTGAGAATCCCGAGCGCCAGCACCACCTCTTCGCGCGAGACGGCATCCTGCCGCACCAGTTGCCAGTCGTCGATCAGCTGCCGGGAAGCCTCGGGCAAGAGCCGGAGCAGCAGCGGCTGCTCCCCGCGCTCGAGGCCTTCCATCAGGAAGCTTCTCCGGCGCCCTCTTCACGCGGGAGTTGGTGCTTGTCCATCAGGCGATACAGCGTCGTGCGGTCCACGCCCGCGAGCCGTG
>CAYNNS010000406.1:0-2749 GCA_964398345.1 uncultured Gemmatimonas sp.
CGCGGCCGGTTTCGTGCGCCGCGCCGGTGCCGGGATAGAGGTAGTTGCCGTCCTCATGGATGTCCGCGAAGATCAGATCCGGGTCGTGCTCGTAGGCGTAGAACACGCCATCGCCGTGATGCACGTCGATGTCGACGTAGGCGACGCGTTGAACGCCGTACTCGCTGCGCAACGTGTCGATCACCACTCCCAGATCGTTGAAGACGCAGAAACCCGCCGCACCGTCGCGCCGTGCGTGGTGCAAGCCCCCAATGGGCTGAAAACTGCGGTTGTACTCGGCCGTCATGATTCGAGACAACCCATCGAGGGCGGATCCGACCACCGTCGCGGCCGCCTCATACACTCCGGGAAACACCGGTGTATCGCCGGTGTCGAGGAAAACCAGATCGTTCGAAATGGCGGCGGTGGGCGGTGTCCCCTCGATGGCCTGCAGCCGCTCACGGGTCTGTCTCGCCAACGTGGTGTCGCCACGGGCTTCGAGCTCACCGGCGAGCTTCTCCAACTGCTCTCTGGCCTCCTCGTTCCGCGACGAGGCGCGCAACAGCTCGACCAGCATCAGCCGGATGTCCGGATTGCCGGAGAAATGGTCGGCGAACAGCTTGAGCGCGGCGAAGGCTTCTTCGACCTGGCCGACTCCGTTCATCCGCTCGAGGTATTCGACCAGGTTTTTCTTCGCTTCACCGACGAAGTTCTTGCGGGCGTGGAGCTGGGCGAGGCGGAGGTAGGTCGCGGTCCGGCTGGGGTTGACCCGAAGGATTTTCCCGCAGAGCGCGATCGCGTTGTTGAAGAACCCCTGCTCGGCATAGAGCTCGGCGGCCTGCTCATAGGCCCGCAATGCGGCCAGCATGTCGCCGGCCTTGAGCTGCAGGTCGCCCACGCGATTGTAGAGCCCGGGATCCTGGGTGCCTTCCTCCCCGGCCTCCTCCGCCTCCCGGATGGCCTGAAGGTAGACGTCGATCGCCCGGCGCCATTCCTCGCGCTGTTCGAATTTTCGAGCAGCTTCCTTCAGCTTATCGAGATTCATCGGCCTCGCGGGACAGCAGGGCCCAAACGTCGAAACAGCTTGCAGCAGCGGAAGATAGGGACTAGCCCCCTGGGGAGCCAGGGAGCAGCGTCCCCGCCGGCCCGGTGCTGGCCCGCAAGTGTTGCACCGCCAAGGTTCAGGCCCCGGAGTCCAGCCTTCCCGCGGCTACCAGGCGGGCGAGCTGCTCGAGGTCGGGAGCGGGGGGCCGGTCGGCCTTCAGCGGGGGCACACCTTCGCCACTGCGAATCCTATCGTACAGCCGCTCCACGCCCCGGCCGGGCTTGAGTGGTTTGAGGAATTCCAGCCCCTGGGCCGCACAGAGGAACTCCGCGGCAACCACTCGTTGCGCGTTGCCGAGGATGCGCCGCGCCTTGTAGGCCGCGGCCATGCCCATCGGCACAAAGTCCTCTTGGTTCGCGTCGGTCGGAATCGACCCGATGCTGGCGGGATGAGCGAGAGCACGGCACTCCGCGACCAGGGACGCCGCGGTGATCTGCACCATCATGTACCCGGAAGCGAGGCCCGCATCGGCGGTGAGAAACGCGGGCAATCCCTGCGAGAGATCGGGATTGACCAGCCGTTCGATCCGCCGCTCCGACAGCGCCGCCAGCGTCGTCAGCGCGATGGCCAGAAAGTCGAGCGCCTGGGCGACGGGCTGCCCATGGAAGTTGCCGCCGGACACGACGCTGCCGTCCTCGAGGACCAGCGGGTTATCGGTCGAAGCGTTGAGCTCGATCTCGACGCTCGCGCGGGCGAACGCGATCGCGTCCCCGACCGCGCCGAGCACCTGCGGCGTGCAACGCAGGCTGTACGCGTCCTGGACCCGGGGATCGTTGTCGCGGTGGGATTCCCGGATCGCGCTCGCCTCGAGTAACCCGCGGAGCAGCTCCGCGGCGCGCCGCTGGCCGGGGTGCGGCCGCAGCGCGTGAATCCGCTCGTCGAGCGGCGCCGGCGTGCCCCGGAGCGCCTCCAGACTCATCGCCGCCGCGCCCAGGGCCGAACGCCACAGCACCTCCGCGTCGTGCACCAGCAGGGTGAGCAGCGCGGTCTGCGCCTGGGTGCCGTTGATGAAGGCGAGGCCTTCTTTGGGCGCCAGCCGGAAGGGGGCGAGTCGCGCCCCGGCGAGCGCGGCTCCGGCGGGTCGCGTGCCGGTTCCGTCCAGCACTTCGCCCTCCCCGATCAGCACCAATGCCAGGTGCGCGAGCGGCGAGAGATCGCCGCTGGCCCCCACGCTTCCCTGCTCCGGCACGCTCGGGACGATGCGGGAATTGAGCAGCGCGAGCACCGCCTCGGGTAGCGCGGGGCGAACGCCGCTCGCCGGGCGCAGCAGCACATTGGCCCGGAGCAGCAGCATCGCCCGCACGATCTCGGGCGCGAAGGGCGTTCCCACCCCGGCCGCATGGCTCCGGATGAGATTCGCCTGGAGCGCGTCGAGCTGGGCGGGCAGGATCCGCACATTGGCCAGTTTGCCGAACCCCGTGTTGACCCCATAGAGCACATCGCCCCGGGCCAAGGCCGCCTCGACGGAGGCGCGGCTCTTTCCGAGCGCGGCCAGCGCGCCCGGTGCGGCGCGGACCGTAACAGTGGAGCTCCGGGCCACGCGGACCACGTCGTCCACCGTCAGCGAGCGTCCGTCGATGACCAGCTCGGAGGGCATGGGCGTCACGGCTTGATGGTGGTCTGGTTGTACTTGTAGTTGATGTCCGGGAAATCGGTCAGGAAGAC
>CAYNNS010000407.1:0-2718 GCA_964398345.1 uncultured Gemmatimonas sp.
TCCGGCTGGCCGAGCTGAAGTTCCGGGCGTGCGAAGGCTACTACTCGAAGAGCGCCCACGCCTGTACCTGGCCCTGCTCCATTACGCAGATGGACCCGGATGACCAGATGGAGCAGGTCTACGAGGCGCTGGTCCATTGGGCCGATGTCCTGCTGCTGGCCACGCCGATCCGCTGGGGCACGTCCAGCTCGCTCTTCCACAAGATGGCCGAACGGCTCAACTGCGTGCAGAATCAGGTCACGATCCGGAATCGGGTGTTGATTCGCAACAAGGTCGCCGGTTTCATTATTACCGGAGGACAGGATAACGTGCAGGAGGTCGCCGGCCACCTGCTCATGTTCTTCGGCGAGTTGGGATTCCTGTTTCCGCAGTTTCCCTTCATCGCCCACTCGCGCGGCTGGTCGGCGGAGGACATGGAGAACAACGTGCGCGCGGTGCAGCTCTCCGGCGAGCTGATGCAAGGCGCGCAGGAGTTGGCGGATCGCGCCGTCAGGATGGCGGCAGAGCTCCTGAAGCTGGATTTCACGCACGAACACGTCGCCCGTGGAGGGCGCAAGGCGCATCACTTGACATAGACTGGAGGCAGTGGCATGAGCGGCGATCGCAGGGAGTTTCTCGGCTCGATGTTAGGACTCGGAATGGTCTCGCTGGTCGGCAAGCCGGAGGGGTCGGGACTGGTTTCGACGGCAACCGGAGGTCCGGCCGACCGATCCGATTGGGACGTTTCCTGGGCGGACAAGGTTACCGGCAAACACCGAGCGGTGTTCGACAGCGTCCAGGTTTCCGAAGGACTTGGCCTGCTGCGCGCGCTGATCTGGATGAAGGATTATGCCGACGTGTACAACGCGCCGGCAGCGGACATGAGCGCGGTGGTGGTGCTGCGGCACGAGGCGATCTGGCTCATCATGGACGACGAATTCTGGGCGCACCACAACGTCGGCGTCGAGACCAAGATCGACGACCCCGCCACCAAGCAGCCGATCAAGCGTAATCCGATGATCGGGGCAAACCCCTTCGGGCTACCCCCGGCGCTTGCCGACGACGGGCTCAAGAAAGCCCTGGCGAGCGCGACCGTACTGGGATGCAACCTGGCCTTCAGTCTCCTGGTCGTGCCGAAGGTGAAGGCCGACCTGAAGACGGACGACGCGAAGGCACGGGAGGCGGCGCTCAAGCACATCGTGCCGGGCGTGATCCTGCAACCCTCGGGCGTATTCGCGACGCTGCGGGCGCAGGAGGCGGGCTGTCATTATCTGCTGGCGACGGACGCATAGGCGGACTGGCGGACAGGCGGACGGGCGGTCTGGAGCTACCGGCCGACCGCCCGACCGCCGGACCGGGCGACCGCCATGGACCTCATCACCCTCTCGATTCCCTTCTTCTTCGCCCTGATCGGGCTGGAATTGCTGGTCGCGCGGCTGCGACATCGCCCGGTCTACCGTCTCAGCGATTCGATCAGCGACCTCTCTTGCGGCATCCTCAGCCAGTTCGCGGGCATTTTCCTCGCCCTGCTCACCATTGCCGGCTACGGGTGGGTCCAGCGCCATGCGGCGGTGCAGAACTTCCTGCCGGTGCCGGCGTGGTCCCACAGTGCCCCGGCGTGGATCGCGGTATTCCTGCTCGACGATTTCGCCTACTACTGGATGCACCGCTTTTCTCACATCGTGAACCTGCTGTGGGCCGGCCACGTGGTGCATCACTCGAGCGAGGAATTCAATCTCACCGTTGCCCTGCGGCAAAGCAGTCTGCACGGACTGATGAGCTGGCTCTTCTATCTGCCGATCGCGCTGCTGGGGGTACCGTTAACGATGTGGCTGGTGTGTCACGCGCTCAACCTGGTGTACCAGTTCTGGATCCACACGCGCGAAGTGGGGCAGCTCGGGCCGTTCGAGTGGCTCTTCAATACGCCCTCGCACCACCGGGTGCACCACGGGGTGAATCCGGAGTACATGGATAAGAACTTCGCGGGCACGCTGATCATCTGGGATCGGCTCTTCGGCACCTTCGAGCCGGAGCGGGCCCCGGTCGTGTACGGCATCACCAAGCCGCTGGCCACCTGGAACCCGGTGACCGCGAACCTCCACCAATTCGGAGCGATTCTCCGGGCGATGCGGATAGCAAAGGGGCCAGGTGACAAACTGCGCGCGGTGCTGGGACATCCGAGCTGGCGGCCTTCACCGCCGGGTCCCGCGCGACCGGTGGCGGTTTCGGTCGAGGGCTTTGCGAAATACGAGCCGCAGGTTCCCCGGGCACTCAAGGTGTACGGCCTCACCCAATTCCTGGTCGTGCTGGCCGCGGCAATCGTGCTGCTCCGCTCGGCGGGCTCGCTGGCGCACCTCGAGCTCCTCGCCGCGGGCTTCTACCTCGCGCTGTCGCTCGGCAACATCGGCGGGGTGCTGGAGGCCCGCGGCTGGACCGGGATCAGCGAAACGGTGCGACTCGCTGTGCTGGGGGGCGCGGCGCTGTTTGCGTTGTTCGAGGGTCTCGGCTCGCCCTGGCTGCTGGCGCCCCTCGCTGCCTTCGCGTTAGCCTCGCTGCTCTGGCTGCTCCGGCTGCGGCCGCTGCTGACTTCTTCGGATGTGCGGGCGGTCGTCGCGATGTGAGGCTCGCGCCGAGCTGAGGCTGCAGCAAGAAGGGTCTACTTCGGCACGACGAACAGCGTCGCACTGGTGCGGCCGGTCTGCGTCACCGCCTTGAGGTGCAGCGTGCCGGTCGCCGCAT
>CAYNNS010000408.1:0-2716 GCA_964398345.1 uncultured Gemmatimonas sp.
CGACCTCGCCGGGGCCGCGGCCGACGCGGCCACCGCCGCGCGGCTGGCGCCCGGTCGCGCCGATATTCTGTTGTTGCGGGGGGGCATCGCCCGGCTGGTGGGGGATACTGCGGCCGCGCTCGATGCGCTGGAAGGAGCGCTGGAGCTGGATCCCACTCTGGTGCAGGCCTGGTACGAGAAGGGCCTGGTCGAAGAGGAGTTGCAGCGGCCCGCGGCCGCGCGCGCCGCGTATCAGCGCGCGCTGGCGCTGCTGCCGACGTTTCTCGACGCCGCCCTCGCGCTGGGCGATCTGCTGCGCCGCTCCGGCCTTGCCGCGGAAGCGGTGCATCTCCTGGTCGAGTTGCTGCTCGCGGAGCCTTATGCGCTCGACGCCCTCGTGTTGCTGGGACGGACCCTCGCCGAGGACGGCCGGCCCCACGAAGCCATCGCCGCCTTCGATCGCGTGCTGCGCTACGATCCGGACCACCTCGCCGCCTATTTCCATCGCGGCCAGGCGCATGCCAGGTTGCGGCGTTTCGGCTCGGCGATCGCGGATTGGGAGCGGGTGACGGCGCTGGCGCCGACCGCGCCGCTGGCCTCGTCGGCGCGCGCTCAGGTCCGCTCGGCGCGCGAGCTCGCCCACATTCTCCAGCCCACGGGCCGCTGAGATGGCGATCCAGGGACCGTTGCGTGAGCTCGGGATCCACGACGTCTTCCAGTTGCTCGATCTGGGGCGCAAGACCGGCGTGCTGCGCATCAACTCGGCGCTCCGGCAGAACGAGGGGACCATCTGGTTTCACGAAGCCGCCGTCGTGGCCGCCGCCATCCAGTCGAATCCGCATCCTCTCGGGAGCGCACTGCTGCGCGCCGGCAAGATCCGCGAAGAGGATCTGGCCCGCGCCCGGGCGCTGCAGGAGCAGGGTGACGGCCGCCGCATCGGGGAGATCCTGGTCGCGACGGGGGCGCTCAGCGAGCGGGATCTCCGGCAGCAGGTCCGGGCTCACATCGACGACGTCGTCTTCACGATGCTGGGCTGGTCGGAGGGCTACTTCGTCTTCGAGGAGTGTCCCCCCGAGATCATCCCGCGCGAAACCGATCTGCGGATTTCCGTGGAGCACCTCCTGCTCGAAGGGGCCCGTCGCATCGATGAATGGTCGCGGATCCAGAGCCGTGTGGCGCACGTGGGAGTGATCGCGCGGCTGGCGCCCCCCGTGTCCGAGGAGCCGGGGTCCCTCACGCTGACGCCGTTCGAGTGGCGCGTGCTCGCCGCCGCGGATGGCGAGCGCGACGTCCAGGCCGTCGCGCTGAGTCTGGGGGAGCCTGAGTTCGAGGTCGCGCGGGCGCTCTTCGGTCTCGCCAGCGCGGGCGTGGTGCTGTTGCGCGATCCGGCGCGCGAGTCCGCCCGGGCGGCTCCGCGGGGCGAGGTGGAGGCGCTGCTGCGCCAGGGCGAAGCGCAGCTGCAGGCCGGCAACCTCGAAGCGGCCCACAGCTCGGCGCAGGCCGCGCTCGATCGCTTCCCGGAAGACCCGCGGGCGCAGCTGTTGCGCGGTGCCATTCTTCTCGCCGAGCGGCGCTTCGGCGACGCGGAACGCGCGCTGCGCGAGGCGGTGCGGCTCGATCCCGGCGCCCCGCGACCGCTGCGGCTGCTCTCCTGGGCGCTGCTCGGTGCGGGCCGGCTCGAGGAAGCGGTCCACGGCTTCGACGCCTGGCTCGCGCTCGGCGCGAAGGAGGGCGACGAGGCCGCCTGCAGTGCGGAGATCGCGGGGGTGCTGCCGGCGGCGCGCTTGCTGGTGGAACAGCTGCGGGCGGTACGATGAGCGTCGACGATATTCAGGCGCTCACCGCGCAGCTGGCGCGCGATCCCGCCAGCCTGGTCTTTCTGCCGCTCGCCGAAGCGCTGCGGCGACGGCAGCAGCTCGACGCTGCGCTGGCGGTGGCGCAGAACGGTGCGACCCGCTATCCCGAAATGGCCGGGGCGTACGACCTGCTGGCGCGGATCCGCAGTGATCGTGGGGAAGGCGATCTGGCCTTCGATGCCTGGACCACGGTGCTGCGGCTCGACCCCGATCACGTCGGCGCCCACAAGGGCCTCGCCTTTCTCTGCTTCCGCGCGGGTGAGCATGCCCGGAGCCTGCGCTACCTCCGCCGCGCGGTGGAGCTGCGGCCCCAGGACCCCTCGCTCCGCGCCACCCTAACCCGGGTCGAGCAGGCTGCCGGAGCCCGCCCGGTGCCCGGCTTCGCGGCGGCCGGCCCCGATCCCCTCCGCGCGCTCGAGGCGGAACCGGGCTTCGCGCTGCTGGTGGATCGCCAGGGACGCCTGCTCGCCGGCAGCCTGACCGACGCGCACGGCACCGCGGTCAGCGAAGCGATCGGCGCGGTGCTCGGCGGCGTATCCCGCGAGGCGGAGCGCACCGCGCGGCTGCTGCGCCTCGGCACCTGGCGGCGGCTTTCGCTGGAAGGCGGGCCGGCCCACTTCGAGCTGCGCACGCCGACGATCGATTCGGTGCTGCTGGTGACCCGCCCGCGCGAGATTCCGTCCGGACGCCTCGCGCTGCTCGCCGAGCGCGCGGCCACGGCGGCGCGCCGCTGGCTGGAGGAGCTGCGGTGAGTCTGCCCGCGCTGCTCGCCGAGCTCACCCCGGTCCCGGGGGTCCGGGGCGCGCTGATCGTTTCGCGCGAGGACGGGCTGGTCGTCGCCGATGCCCTCATGGAGGACATCGACGGCAAGGCGGTCGCGG
>CAYNNS010000409.1:0-2715 GCA_964398345.1 uncultured Gemmatimonas sp.
CCGATTTTGCCCGGCAGGCCCGGGGCCTGCTCGACGGCGGTGTCGACGGATTCATCCTGGAGACCTTCAGCGACGTTGAGGAGCTCCGCGCCGCGCTCACGGCGGTGCGCTCGCTGAGCGATCTGCCCGTCATCGCGCAGATGACCATCGGCACCGACGGGCGGACCCATTACGGCACCGAGCCCGGCGTCTTCGGCCCGCTGCTCGAAGAGATGGGCGCCGACGTCATCGGTGTGAATTGCTCGGTGGGCCCGCACGGCGTGCTGGAGGCGGTGGAACAGCTCGCCGGCGCGATCACCCGCCCGATCTCCGCGCAGCCCAACGCCGGGCTGCCCCGCGACGTCGGCGACCGCAAGATCTACATGGCCTCTCCCGAGTACATGGGGAACTATGCCAAGCGCATCGCTGAAGCCGGCGCGCGATTCGTAGGAGGCTGTTGCGGCACCACTCCGGAGCACATCAAGGCGATGGCGGGCTTCGTCCAGTCCGTCGCCCCGCGGCACGCGGTCCTCGCGGTCACGAGCGAGCAGGCGGCGCACGGCGTCGCGCCGGTGCCCCTCGCGGAGCGGTCCCGGTACGGAGCCAAGCTCGCCCAGGGCGAGTTCATCACCACCGTGGAAATCGTGCCGCCGAAGGGCGTCGACCCCACCCCGATGTTCGAGCAGTGCCGGGCGCTGAAAGCGGCGGGTGTGGACGCGGTCAACGTTCCCGATGGCCCCCGCGCGCAGAGTCGCATGGGTGCCCTGCTCTCCGGACTCATGATCGAGCGCGAGGTCGGGCTGGAGACCGTGGTCCACTATGCCTGCCGCGATCGCAATCTGCTCGGGATGCTGTCGGATCTGCTGGGCGCCGCGGCCGCCGGGCTGCGGAATCTGCTGCTCGTGACCGGTGATCCGCCCAAGATGGGGCCCTATCCCGACGCGACCGCGGTTTCGGACATAGTTGCGTTCGGCTTCACGAACCTGGTGGCGCGGCTTAACCGGGGCCTGGTTCCGGGGCAAAACGCGATCGGCAGCCCGACCAAGTTCGTGATCGGAGTCGGCGTGAACCCGGCCGCGCCGGATCTCGAGCGCGAGCTGCGGCGCCTGCACTGGAAAGTGGAGGCCGGGGCGGAATTCGCGATCACGCAGCCGGTGTTCGATCTGGATCAGCTCGACCGGTTTCTCAAATCGGTCGAAGGTTTCCAGCTCCCCATCATCGGTGGGATCTGGCCGCTCGTCTCGCTGCGAAATGCCGAATTCCTCGCCAATGAAGTCCCCGGGGTCTCGGTTCCCGAGTCGATCCTGTCGCGCATGCGTCAGGCGAGCGAGCGGGGCCGCGAGGAGGCACTGGCCGAGGGCGTCCGGATCGCCCGAGAGATGCTGAGCGCGGTGCGGGACCGACTCCGCGGCGCCCAGGTCTCCGCTCCCCTCGGCCGCGTCCCCGTCGCGCTCGACGTGCTGGCGGCGAGCCAGAGCTAGCCGCCGGCCTCGCACCGCTTTTTTCCTCCCAAGCCACTCCACATATTCCAAGAGCTTGGCAGTCCACGTTGGGCACTTCCTGGAGCCAGCCATGCCCGAGACGTTGAGCCCTTCTCCGGCCCTGACGCTCATGTCCGAAGAAGAGGAGCTGTTCCGCCAGACGGTACGGGAGTTTGCCGAGAGCGAGATCCGGCCGCTGGTACACGAGATGGATGAGGCGGGGAGCTTCCGCGGTGAGATCATCGCCAAGTTCTTCGAGCTCGGCCTCATGGGGGTCGAAGTCCCGGAGCGCTGGGGCGGCGCCGGCGGGTCGTTCTTTCTCGCCACCCTGGCGATCGAGGAGCTCGCGCGGGTCGATGCCTCCGCCGCGATCTACGTGGACGTGCATAACACGCTGGTCAACAACGCGCTGCTGCGCTGGGGCACCGACGAGCAGAAGGCGCGCTACTTCCCCCGCATGACCAGCGGCCTGCTCGGCGGCTTCGCCCTCTCGGAGCCGGGCAGCGGCAGCGATGCCTTCGGGCTGCAGACCCGCGCCGTCGCGCGGGACGGCCACTGGGAGCTCACCGGCAGAAAATTCTGGATTACCAACGGCGCCGAGGCGGGGATCTTCATCGTCTTCGCCAACGCCGACCCCGCGAAGGGGTATAAGGGCATCACCGGCTTTCTCGTCGAGCGGGAGTCTCCCGGCTTCATGGTGGGCAAAAAGGAGAACAAGCTCGGCATCCGGGCGTCCAGCACCTGCGAGCTGATCCTGGAAGGATGCCGGGTTCCCGAGACCAACGTGCTCGGACCCGTGGGACAGGGCTACAAGGTCTCCATCGAGACCCTCAACGAGGGCCGCATCGGAATCGGAGCGCAGATGATCGGAGTGTCAGAAGGTGCACTCCAGGCTACCCTCCGATACGTCAAAGAGCGCAAGCAATTCGACAAGCCCGTTTCGGAGTTCCAAGGGGTGCAATTCCAGCTGGCTCAAATGCGGACAGAGCTCGAAGCAGCCCGTCTCATGGTCTACAATGCCGCTCGTCTCAAAGATGCAGGGCGGCCGTTCGCCACCGAAGCAGCCATGGCCAAGCTGTTCAGCTCCCAGGTGGCGGAACGGATCACGTCCACCTGCGTCGAGCTGTTCGGGGGCTACGGCTATTCCAAGGAGTATCCGGTGGAGAAATTCTACCGGGACGCGAAGATTGGCACGATTTATGAGGGGACCAGCAACATGCAATTGCTTACCATCGCCAAGTCCCTGCTGAAATGA
>CAYNNS010000410.1:0-2669 GCA_964398345.1 uncultured Gemmatimonas sp.
GGCTGCACAAATCCCACGGGGCTCGATGGAATTCAGGTTTCACCAACATCGCAATCGTTGACGGTAGGTCAAACTGCGCAACTTACTGTAATGGGGACGTTCGGCAATTCAAAACACCTTTCAACTAAGGATGTAACGAGCGGAGTGAACTGGGTCTCCACCTCTCCTTCTGTGGCAACTGTCAGCTCTTCCGGGATGGTGACGGCTGTAGGAGCCGGTACAACAACGATCACGGCTAATGCAAATGCGTTCAATGGTCCTGTGAGTTCCACAGCAAACATCACCGTCACTGCAGCTGCAGGCGGCGGGGGCCCGACCGGCGGGACCGGAACGAGCATGGCTTCCATCTCTGTTATTCCGGGTTCACAATCGGTCGCTTCGCCAACGCAAACGGCACAGTTTATGGCCATTGGAACGGCTTCGTCGGGAGCAACGGAGGACCTGAGCAGTCAGGTAACCTGGAGCTCAAGCAGCGCTCAGATTGCCACAATCAGCACGGGTGGGCTTGCTACGGCTGTAAGTCAGGGAACCGCTACGATCACCGCGCTCTTCAACGCGGGGACCTCCGCGCTGGCGAAGCAGGACCTCGGCGCCTCGGCGCAGTGGCTCGCCGGGGCGGCGCGCTCACTCGACCCCGAGCTGCGCTTCCGCGCGCTCTACAACCTGGGACTCGCCGCGCTGCTACAGTCGCAGAGCGACTCGACCAGGCGCGGCCAGCTCCGCGACGAAGCGGCGGCCCGGCTCCGCGAAGCGCTGCTGCTCCAGCCCGATTCCCGGGAGGCCAAGTGGAACCTCGAGCTGGCGGAGAACCCGATCCCGCCGCCGAGCGGGGGCGGGGGAGCGAAACAGCCCCGGCCGCCGCAGCAGACCCCACCGGCCCCTAACCCGCGTTCCAGCGCGATCTCCCCCTCCGAGGCCGAGCAGATCCTCAACTCGGTGGAGCGGACCGAGCGCGACGTCCGCGCCGAGCAGTCGCGCCGGCGCAAGGTCGCCCACAGCGCGGCGACCAAGGACTGGTGATGCGGGCCCTCGCGCTGCTGCTGCTGCTCCAGGGCCAGGGGCTCGACCTCAGCACCTCGCTGGACCGCGCCCGCGTCGCCGTGGGCGAAGAAGTCAGCTTCACGCTCCACGCCGTCGGGCATTCCACCGCGCCCTTCCGCGTCGAGCTGCCCGTGTTCGCCGGGCTCGCGCTGGTGGAACGCACCGAGCGCACCGACGTCGTGGTCGGCACGGCCCAGGTCACCCGCGCCTACACCCTGGAGCTCCGGCTCCGCGCCGAGCAGGTCGGCACCTGGTCCATCGGTCCGATTCGGGTCGAGCACGGCGTCACCTCGGCCTTTTCCGCGGTGGAAACCGTGAGCGTGGCGAGCGCGAGCAGCGGGGGCGGCTCGGGGCTGGATCCCGACCTGATGGCGCTGATTCCACGGGTGCCGCCGCCGCGGCTGGGGCGGCCCTCGGTCTATCTGATCGCTTCGGACGACAGGCTTTTCGCCGGCGATCAGGTCAACGTGCTCACCGCGGCGTGGCTGCCTCGCGGGTTACGGCTGCGGCTGCGCCAGGCGCCGACGCTGACGCCGCCGTCGCTCGCGGGAGTCTGGACCACGCCGCGGCGCTCGGTCCCGGGCGCGGTAGTGAGCCGCGAGTTCGAGGGCGAGACCTACGACCTTTACGTGAGCCTGCAGAGCGCGTACCCGCTCAACGCCGGCTCGCTCACCGTGCCGCCCGCGCGACTGGGCTGGGTCGAGCCGAGCGGCCGGCAAGGGGTGGGAGACGAGCGCCGCGAATCGGTCGAGAGCGCCCCGCTGCTCCTGAGCGTGAAGTCCTTGCCCGACCCGGGCAGGCCGCCGGACTTCGACGGACCGGTCGCGCGTGGCCTGAGCATCGATTACGAGCTGGGCTCGAGCTCGGGCCGGGCCGGGGTCGCGCTCCCGGTCACGGTCGTGGTGAGCGGGGCGGGGAACCTGCCGCTCTGGTCGCCGCCCAGGATCGCGTGGCCGGCGACGCTGCGGGTGTACACCGAGGGTACCGAAGGCGCGCCGCGGCTCTCTGGGATGCGGATCGGGGGGAGCAAACGCTTCCGCTTCGGTGTGGTGCCCGATTCCGCCGGCAGCCTGTCG
This sequence comes from uncultured Gemmatimonas sp., assembly GCA_964398345.1. Taxonomy (GTDB): domain Bacteria; phylum Gemmatimonadota; class Gemmatimonadetes; order Gemmatimonadales; family GWC2-71-9; genus JABFSM01. Next base: position 2,118 of record CAYNNS010000410.1, read on the forward strand.
CTCCCCGCGCTCGAGTACGCCTACTTCGATCCCGGCTCGGCGACCTACCGCTTCGCCCACACGCCGGCGATCGTGGTGCCGGTGCTCGAGGCGCCGCCGGTGACCGATCTGCGTAACCCGCTGGCGATCGAGGAGCCCGCCTATCGCTCGTTCTCGGAGCGCCTCCTCGCGCTGCCGGCGGCGGCCCTGGCCGGGCTGGTGCTCTTGCCGCTGCTGCTGATCGTGGCGGTCGAGCTGTGGCGCCGGCGTCCGCGTCCGGCCCCGGTGCTCGCGGCTCCGGGCAGCGCGGCGGAGCGCCTCGAAGCGCTGGTGCTCTCGCTCACGCCGGGCAGGGAGCTGGCTCCGCGCATCGAAGCGCTGGGGGTTCCCTCGCTCGGCCCCCGTGCATTTCCGAGGCTGCTGCGCTGGCGTCCCGACGTCGTGCATTGCTGGATGTACCACGGCAACCTGGCCGCCCAGATGGCCGCCGCGATGCCTTCGAACTCGACTCCGGTGCATTGGCACCTTCGCGGGTCACATCACATATCGCCACACCGAAACCCCGGGGGCCCC
>CAYNNS010000411.1:0-2658 GCA_964398345.1 uncultured Gemmatimonas sp.
GACTCGAACCCGCGACCCTCAGCTTGGAAGGCTGATGCTCTACCAACTGAGCTACACCCGCGCGTTAGGTTGGCGCTGTTCCCCTACTTCGCTCGCTGCACTGCCGCTCCGCCGCCCCGACATGGTGGGGGAAGGATTCGAACCTTCGTAGGGCGAAGCCCGGCAGATTTACAGTCTGCTGCCATTAGCCACTCGGCCACCCCACCGCGCTCGTCACGCGCAGCCGTGGACACGGAACCCCGCTGCTCGGAGCGGGGTTCCGACCGCACGAATGCGCAACCCTGCGACGTTGGAGCTGACGGAGGGAGTCGAACCCCCAACCTGCGGTTTACAAAACCGCTGCTCTGCCATTGAGCTACGTCAGCCGAAAACCCGCAGATTATGACAGACCCACATTTTAGCTGGCCTGCCCGGTCCAGTCAACCGAGCGATTACACCGCTTCGCCGGTCAGCCAACCGCCGATGGAATGCGGGAGATCTTCGGGCCTCAAAAAGCCGGGTTGGATGGCCCAAATACCGGGCTGAAGAAACCCCGAAGCTGCAGGAGAGGAGTGAAACCTACTTCGTCGTGCCCGCGCGGGCCGGCATGGCGCAGCGAAAGCCGGTCCGGGAAAGGTCGGATGCCGCAGTCTCGGGCCGGAGGTAGCCCCGATACGTGGCAGTGGCGAGCGTGTCGGCAGTGTCAAAGGCCCCACCCCGGATTACGAAGTAGCGTTTCATCGAATCCGGTACGGCATGACCGGGATAGCCGCTCATCGGGGTCATGGTCCACTCCCAGGCATTGCCCACCAGGTCGTGGACCCCCTCGGGGGTCGCACCTCGAGGATAACTGCCGACCCGGGCCGGCTCGTGCCGGGCAGCCGACTGGGTGTTCGCCGCGGACGGATCCCAGGTATTGCCCCAGGGAAACTCGCGGGCGCTCAGCCCGCGAGCTGCGGCTTCCCACTCGACTTCCGTGGGCAACCGGCCCGAAGGAGTATGGCGCCAGGCGCAGTAGTTCATCGCGTTCGCGTAGGTCACCCCGGTCACCGGTAACAGGCTGTCCGGCATGGTGGTCCAGGGCGCAGTGAGATGCTGTTTCTGCACGAACTCCGCGTACTCCCCAACCGTCACCTCGCGAATGTCGAGACCGAAGTCCTTTACGGTTTCGAGGTGCTCGGGGCGGGCATTGAGTGGTCCATTGTTGGAACCGATCCGGTATTGTCCGCCGACGATGTGGACCATGTCCGCATCAACCGAGGCCGCCGCGGGCTCGTCGCGGCGAAACAACCCCAAGCCCACGGCCGCGGCGAGCGCCGCCGCAGCCGCCGCCACACCGGCGAACACCGGCGCGCGGGATTTCCTCCGTGCCGGTCGCCGCGTCGCGGAGCTCACGCTGCCACTGACCACTGAATCCCCCCGCAGCCCGCGCACCACGTCACCGGCACTCTGGAAGCGCTCGGCGGGATCCGGCTCCAGCATTCCCTCGATGACCGCCGCCAGGTTGCTTGTGATCTCGGGTCGCAACGTGCTGAGCGAGGGTGGCGGGCCCGCCAGCCGTTTCATCAGCACCGCCGTCGACGTCGGTCCGGTAAACGGCGGCTGCCCGGCGAGCATCTCGTAGGCCACGACGCCGAGCGCGTAGATATCGGCGCGGTGATCGCTCGGCTCGCCGGTCACCTGCTCCGGGCTCAGGTAGGCCGGCGTTCCCACCACCATCCCGGTCGCGGTGAGCGAGCTTCCCTCAGCGGTCCGGGCGATCCCGAAGTCCGTCAGCAGCGAGCGTCCGGTTTCGGCCTGCAGCAGCACATTGTGGGGCTTGATGTCGCGGTGGATGACCCCGCGCTTTTGGGCGTAGTCGAGCGCGCTGGCCACCTCGGCGAGAATCCGCGCCGCTTCGTCGGTGGAGAGGCGGCCTTCCTTCTCGATGCGCTCCGCGAGGCTGCCACCGTCGATGCATTCCATCGCCAGGTACAGCAGGCCATCCTTCTGTCCGATGAAATGCAGCGGCACGATGTGGGGATGGCTGAGCTGCGCGACCGTCTCGGCTTCGCGACGGAAGCGTTCGAGCACGCTCTTCGACGTGATGAGATCGGGCGAGAGGACCTTGACCGCGAGCTTGCGCTTGAGGTTGAGGTCGCGAACCAGGAAGACCACGGCGAAGCCGCCCGCGCCCAGCGCCCGCTCGACGGTGTAGCCTTCACCCAGGGCAGCGCGGAGCTGCTCGGCAAGCTGATCGATGGGTGAGACCAGAGCCCCGCAGGACGGGCAGCTGCCGGCGTCGCCAGGCAGCGGAGTGTCGCACTTGGGACACGTCACGCGCGATCGACCAGGATAAGACCTCCCAGGAACATACCGCGGGCGTCCGTGCCGGCGTGGCTGCGCCGCTCAGGACCGGCGGGAGACTTCGATCGTTCCGTCTTTCCGGTCGCGCACGTCCCAGCCATGCGACTGCAGCAGTGCGCGAATGCGATCGGCTTCGGCAAAATCCCGCCGCGCCTTGGCTTCGAGGCGCCGCGCCGCCCAGCTCCGCGCCCAATCACCCTGACCGTCGGGACTGCCGGGCGGCCGATCCGGCAGCTCGCCCGCCGCACGGCCCGCGTCGGCCAGCGCAACCGCTTCGACCTGCGGCCGTGTGGTAGCCTCGAGCACGGCGTCGGTCCGGCGCCACGCCGCGAG
>CAYNNS010000412.1:0-2654 GCA_964398345.1 uncultured Gemmatimonas sp.
CGGGAATCTCTCACGTCGGGGGCGCTATCCCCGGTTGTCGTTACGTGGTGTTGGGCGTCAAGGGCGGGGGCATCGGCATGGCCCCGGAGGTGCAACGTCCCATTTTCGAGCCCTTCTTTACAACGAAAGGCGGCACCAGAGGAACCGGGTTAGGGCTCTCGACCGTGTATGGAATTCTCCAGCAGTCGGGGGGCCACATCGTGGTGCAGAGCGCTCCGGGACAGGGCAGCAGCTTCGACCTCTATTTCCCGGCGACCCAGGCCGAGGTTTCGCGCCCCAAGCTGATCCGCCCCCTGGGCGCGACACCCGGGAACGAGCGCATCCTCCTGGTGGAAGACCAGGACTCGATCCGGACCCTCGCCGAGCGGGTGCTCACCCGGGCCGGCTACACCGTGCTGAGCGCGGACTCGGGTGAAGCGGCGCGCGAGCTCGCGCGCCGCGCCGCGCGGATTCAACTCATCGTCATGGATGTGTTGCTCCCCGGAGAGCGCGGGCCGCGCGTGGCGGAGGACCTCCTGGCCCTGCACCCCGGCGCAAAGCTGGTCTACGTCTCAGGGACGTCCCACCACTCGGAAGACACCGGGCTTCCCGCGATGCGATGGTTTCTCGAGAAACCCTTCAGCACCGAACAGTTGCTGGCCACGGTCCGCAATGCGCTCGACGCTCCCGAATCCGTCGCCCCGGAAGGACGAAAAGCTTAGCTTTCCCGCCCGGGCGTGGTGGCCGAGTGGTTTAAGGCAGCGGTCTTGAAAACCGCCAAGGGGGAAACTCCTTCGTGAGTTCGAATCTCACCCACGCCGTACGCTCCCCGCTCACCGCTTCTTGATCGTGAATTCCCGTCGCCCAGCTCGATCGCGTTGACCCTGTTGGTTGCGGTTACCCGTCACCTGCGTCTTGGAGCCGCAGGCGGCCGCGGCAAGCAGCAGGGCACACGAGGCCGCATCGTGACCTCCAGAGATGGTGTTACGGCAGCCGCAGCTTCTGGCCGGGATAGATCAGATTGGGATTCTTGATCGTGGCACGATTGGTCTGGTAGATCTCGCGCCACCGCGACGCGTCGCCGTACTCGCGCTCGGCGATCTGCGAGAGCGTATCCCCTTTGACGACGACGTAGGTACGTCCCGGCACCGGCGCGGCTGGCGCAGCCGGCGTCTCCGGTCCGCGCAAGGACCCGGCCACGACGTTGGAAGAGTCCGGCTTGCCACTCTGCACCGCACTGGGATTGTTGCCGCGCTTCCGGTCGAACAGCTTGTCGAGAAAGCTCATAGCTCACCTTGATCGGACGGGAGGATCTTCAGGGACCCGATCTGGTGACGTGCCGGACTTGACGAAGCGCACGCGGCGGAGCGCCTATCGCGCCCCCCGGGGGAGAGTAGATTAGCCCGCGCCATCGGAGGCGGTCTTTCGCCGGAGGAGCCCCTGACGCTTCCAGCCCGACCCGGTCTCGTCCGGGCGATCCGCCGGTGGGACCTTGTCGCGCTGGCCATCAACTCCATCATCGGGGCGGGCATCTTCGGGCTGCCGAGCGAGGTGTATCGGCGCATCGGCGCGTTCAGCCTCATCGCCTTTGTCGTTTGCGCGCTCGTCGTCACCCTCATCATCCTGTGCTTCGCCGAGGTCGGGAGCCGGTTCAGTGAAACCGGCGGGCCCTATCTCTACGCCCGCGAGGCCTTCGGCCCCATCGTCGGTTTCGAGGTCGGCTGGCTGATCTGGGTGGCTCGGCTCACCGCGTTCGCGGCGAACAGTAACCTCCTGGTGGACTACCTCGGCTTCTTCTGGCCCGGCGCGACCAGCGGGGCCGGGCGCGCCGGCGTCATCAGCCTCGTCATCGCGGGATTTACCGCGATCAATCTGACCGGGGTTCGCAACGCGGCGAACGTGGGCAACTTCTTCACCATCGCCAAGCTGATCCCGCTGTGCCTCTTCATCGGCGTGGGAGTCTTTTTTCTCGACTCCAGCCGCTACTCCCTGGCGACACACCCACCCTTCGGGGAGTTTTCCGTCTCGGTGCTGCTGCTGATCTATGCCTTCAGCGGATTCGAGATGGCGGCGATCCCCGGCGGCGAGGTCCGCGACCCGCGCCGTGATGTACCGCGGGCCCTCCTCATTGCTATCGCCGTGGTCGCGGTGGTCTATTTTCTCATTCAGCTCGTGGCAATCGGCACACTGCCCGGGCTGGCGGGCTCGAGCCGGCCCCTGGCCGATGCCGGCTCGCGCTTCATGGGGCGGCGCCGGCGGCGCGGTGATTTCCCTCGGCGCGCTGGTTTCGATCGCCGGCAATCTCTTCGTGATCCTGCTGGTCGCCGCCCGGCTGCCGTACGCCATGGCCGAGCGTCGCGAGCTGCCCGAGCTCGTCGCGGCGACGCATCGCCGCTTCCGGACGCCCTACGTCTCGGTGTTGCTCACCTCGCTCGTCGCTCTGGTCCTCGCTCTGACCGGGAGCTTCGTCTACGCCGCCACCATCAGCGTCATCGCGCGGCTGCTGAGCTACAGCATGACGGCGGCGGCGCTTCCTGTCCTGCGCCTCCGCCGCGGCATTCCGCCCGCGCAGTTTCCGGTGCGTGGCGGCGTAGTCGTCTCGGTGTTGACGTTGATCCTGAGCGCCTGGCTGCTTTCCCATACCAGCGGCCGCCAGGCGCGGGATGCGGCGATCG
>CAYNNS010000413.1:0-2641 GCA_964398345.1 uncultured Gemmatimonas sp.
TCGGTGATCTCGGTGTGCCGGGCGCTGACGGTGATTCGCATCGATTACCTCCCCGCGATGAGCTCGATGAGGTGGGCCTCGGTGGCCGCCGCGGCGTCGTCCCAGCTCCAGGCGAGCGCGGCGCGCCGCGCGGACTCACCCAGGCGCGCTACGAGGGCCGGGTCCGCCGCCAGCTCGAGCATCCTGCGGGCGAGCGCGGTCGGGTCGCCGTGGGGCACCAGAAAGCCGGTGCTGCCGTCCTGCACCGAGTCGCGCAGGCCCGGGCTGTTCGAGGCGAGAGAAGGAGTGCCGCACGCCGCCGCTTCCATCACCGTGAGCCCCCACCCTTCCTTGGGCGAAGGAAAGAGATTCGCCCAGGCCGACCGCAACAGCGCGCGCTTGTGCGCCTCGTCCACGAAGCCGTGAAAGCGTACCTGCGCCGCGAGACCCAGGTTCTGCACCACCCCGCGCAGCCGCTCGGCGTCGTCGCCAGTGCCGGCGATGTCGAGCGTGAGATCGGAGCGTTCGCGCAGTGCCAGGGCGAGGGCGCGAATCGCGACCTCGACACCCTTATAGCGCTTCAGCCTTCCGACATATAAGAAGGTCGGCGATTGGGTCCGGTCAAGTGTCCGCGCAGGCTCGCAGCCGCCGGTATCCGACCCCGGATGAATCACCCGGACCCGCTCGGCCGGGACGCCCCGCGCCACCAGATCGTCGCGGGTGCTCTCGCTGATGGCGTGGACCCCGGCCCGCCGATAGGCCCGGGGAATGGGGCGCTCGAGCGCCACCACCAGCGCCGCCATGGGCCACGCCGCTTCGCGAAACGCGGTGGCGCCGAACAGGTGCGGGACGATGGCGCAGAACGGCAGCGGCGTGACCCCCGCGAGAAAGAGCGGGAGCTTGTTGATGTCCTCGACGACGATGTCCCAGCCGCCCGGCCGCAGGGCCTCGCGCACCGCGTCGCGCGCCACCAGCGCAAAGCCGTGCCGGGAGCCGTGGCGCTCGAGCGAGAGCCCACGCAGCTCCGCCCGGGCCGCCGCGCCGGTCCAGCCCGAGCAGACCATGTGGACCCGGTGGCCCCGGCCGGCGAGGCGGGAAAACAGCTCGAAGAGGTGGAGTTCGGCGCCGCCCGCCTGCGGGTTATCGAGGTCCTGCCAGTTGACCAGGAGGATGTTCACAGGCGGCCGAGCGAGCGCGCCACCTGATCGAGCACGCCGTTGATGAACGCCGCCGATTGCCGGCCGCCGAACCGGTGGGCCAGCCAGAGCGCTTCGTCGATGGCGACCTTGGGCGGGACCCGCTCATGGACCAGCTCGTAGACCGCGAGCCGCAGGATGTTGCGGTCCACCAGCGCCAGACGATCGAGCCGCCAGTGCTCCGCGGCACCGGCGAAGGTCGCGTCGAGCGCGCCGCACTCGGCGATGACACCGCGTGCCAGCTCCAGGGCCGGCTGCATGACCCGCTCCCGGCTGCGGGTCAGCCGTGTCATCCGCGCCGCAAGCTCCTCGACGTCGGGGCGCCCATCGCTCTCCCAGGCATACAGCACTTGCAGCGCACGGGCGCGGGCCCGGGTCTCGTCTCTAAGCACCGGACCGGCTCACGCGAACCGGATGCTCCGCGCACCGGCGGCGACGTGCCCGAGGATCCAGGTTTCCGTGCCCGCTTCGCGGGCGGCCTGCTGCGCCGCAGCCACCTCGCGATCCGGCAGCACCGCGATCAGCCCGACGCCCAGGTTGAAAACGTGGCGCATCTCCTCGGCCGAGACGCCACCGCGCTGCTGGAGAAACGCGAAGAGCGGCGGCAGGCTCCAGCTGCGCGACTCGATCACCGCCTCGCAGGATTCGGGCAGCACCCGGATCAGGTTGCCGGGAATGCCGCCGCCGGTGATGTGCGCCAGGCCGTGCATCCGGCGCACCAGCGGATGTACCGCCGTGAAATAGCTGCGGTGCACGTCGAGGAGGACATCCCCCACGCTGCGCCCGGTCCCCGGCAGCTCGTCGCCCAGGTCGAGCTGCTCCTGGCCGATGATCCGCCGAGCCAGGGTGTAGCCGTTGGTGTGGAGCCCGGTCGAGGCGTAGGCGAGGAGGACGTCGCCGGGGACGATGCGATCGCCGTGCAGCGCGTCGTCCTCTTCGACGACACCGATGATGGTCCCGGCGAGGTCGTACTCGCCCGGGCGATAGAGATCGGCCATCTGCGCCGTCTCGCCGCCGGCGAGCGCCATGCCATGGGCCGCGCAGGCGCGGGCCACGCCCTCGACCAGGTCGGCGATCTGCTCGACGCTCAGCTCGCAGCCCGCGAGATAGTCCATGAAAGCGAGCGGCCGCGCCCCGTGCACCAGGATGTCATTGACCGAATGATTGACCAGATCCTCACCGACGGAATCGAAGCGATTGGCCGCGCGCGCCAACAGCACTTTGGTTCCGACGCCGTCGGTGCTCAACACCAGCAGCGGCCGCCGCAGGCCCGGCGGCACCCGCAGCATCCCGCCGAACGCTCCCACCAGACCGACGGAGAGCTCGGTGCGGGTTCGCGCGACCGCCTTCGCAATCCGCTCCTTGGCGGCCTCGGCGGCGCCCACGTCGACGCCGGCGCTCGCGTAGAGCCTGCCGCTCACAGCTGCTCCGCTTCGGGCACGTGGGTGAGATCGACGAACGACGCG
>CAYNNS010000414.1:0-2623 GCA_964398345.1 uncultured Gemmatimonas sp.
GGAAACGACCCGAGCTCGGCCGCGTAACCAGCATCGACGCCTCGAGCTTCACCTCCGCTACCGCGTACGTCTCGGTGCGCCGGCCGCTGCTCGACGACGTGGCACCCTACATCTTCAAGACCACGGACTACGGCAGGAGCTGGAGCAAGATCGTGAACGGCCTGCCCGCCGGCGCCTACGTACACGCGGTGCGCGAGGATCCCACCCGGCAGGGGCTGCTCTACGCCGCGACTCAGCACGGCGTGTTCATCTCGTACGACGACGGCGCCAACTGGGAATCGCTCCGGCTCAACATGCCCGACGTCCCGGTGTCCGACCTGATCGTCGAGGCCAACGAGCTGGTGATCGCGACCCACGGGCGCGGCTTCTGGGTGCTCGACAACATTGCACCGCTGCGTCAGGCGACGCCGGACATCATGGCGCAGGCCGGCCATCTCTTCGTGCCGCCCGTGGCGGTGCGCTCGGGCCCGGGAGTACAGCTCAGCTGGAACCTGAAGAGCGCTCCCGTCAGCGCCCGCCTCGAGATCCTCGATTCGATCGGGACGGTGCTGCGCACCTTCGTGACCGACACGACCCGGCCCGATTCCACGCGCGGTCCAGGCGGTGGCGGCGGCGGCGGTGGTGGCGGTGGTCGTTTCGGCGGAGGAACTTTCCGGCCCAAGGGCGCAGGGACCCAGCGGCTAACCTGGGATCTCAGAACCGAAGGCATCGCGACGTTCCCCGGCATGATCCTGTGGGGAGCGGGCAACGCCGGGCCCGCCGTGCCCCCGGGTCGTTACACCGCCCGCCTCGTGGCCGATGGGCTCACGCTCACCGCGCCGCTCGCGGTGCGCCGTAACCCGCTGTTCACCGACGTCAGCGACGCGGACCTCCGGGCGCAGTACGCCTTTGCCAAACGGGTGCGCGACAAGGCGGACGAGGCCAACCGCGCCGTGATCACGATCCGCAGGGTCAAGTCGCAGCTCACCGATCGCCTGAAGAAGTCGGACGATGCCCAGCTCAAGGCCGCCGGGGCCACGCTCAATACCAGCAGCTCGGCGGTCGAGGAAGACGTGTACCAGGTGCGGAACCAGAGCGGCCAGGATCCGCTCAACTTCCCGATCAAGGTCAACAACCGGCTGGCCAACCTGCTCAGCATGGTCGAGCGCGGCGACGGCCCGCCCACCAACAACATGCCCGAGATCTTCGGGATCCTGACCGCCGAGCTCAAGCGCTACACCGACCGCTTGGACGTGGTCTGGGCGACCGATCTGGCGGCGGTCAACCGCGAACTGGCCCGACTCAAGCTCACGTCGATCGATCCGAAGTGTGCGCGGGCGGAGGGGTGTCAGGCGATACCCTGAGATCGAGGTCCGACGGTTCGGCCGGATCGGGCGGATAGAGCGGATGATTCGTTGAAATGACCCGATAAAACTTTGGTTCGGGGCCGAAGTGCAGCAGGAATCCGAACCCCAGAACGTTGTACACCTCGTAGAACGCCCCGATGATGTCGTGGCTGAGCTCGGACTCGATCAGCGGATGCCGATGCATCCGTTAAGGAAACCGCTGGGTAGGGTGGCCCGGTCATCAACAAATCTCCGCCACAATCCCTTTCATGCGTGAGTTGTGAATCCGCTCAATCCGTCTGATCCGCGTTGAACCTTGGGACTTTGATGCTCGGCCAAGCTCACCGTTTGTCGTCGAGCACGAACGAGATCTTCGCGTTGATGCGGTACTCGACGATCTTGTTGCCCTCCACCACGCCCTTGAAGTTGCTGATCCAGATGCTCTTGATGCCGTGAACCGTCTTGGCGGCCTGCTTCACCGCCTGCTGAGCCGCGTCCTCGAAGCTTCGGTTCGACTGCGCGATCACCTCGATCACCTTCACGATGTTGCTCATAGATCCTCTCGGTTGGATGAGTGGGTGGAAGTTACCGTCCGTACTTCCGCAGCGCGGCGAGCAACCGGTCGTGCGGCAGCGCGGCGACCCGGAGCCCGTTGGCGCCGGTCATGGTCTCCGCCGCCAGCAGTGCGTTGAGGATGGCTTCCGAGGTCGCGTCGACCGTGGCCTCGAAGAGCGGATTGATCTGCTCGTTGGGAATCGCCTGCCAGGTCGCCAGGGCATCGCCGCGGTCGGCCCCCGCGTTCGCGGTCGAGAACGCCAGGAAGATGTCGCCCGAGGTGTTCCCGCCGATCCCGCCCATCCGGCCGATGCCGAGCGCCGCGCGCTTGACCATGCGCTTGAGCTGGTGGGGCAGGAGCGGCGCGTCGGTCGCGACCACGACGATGATGGAGCCCCGCTCGTCGTCCTGCTCCGACCCGCCGCCGGCCTGGTCGCAGTGGCGCGCGCCGGCGTAACTGCCGTCGTCGAGCCGGGCATAACACGGGAGCAGGTCGGGGATCTCCTGGCCTACCGGCACGCCCGCCACCGCGAAGCGCGGCCGGAGTCCGTAGTTGCACTGCACCAGCACGCCGACGGTGTAGCTCTGGCCGAGCACGCCGATCCGCCGCGAGGCGGTGCCGGTACCGCCCTTGAACTGGTGGCACACCATGCCGGTACCGCCGACGACGTTGCCTTCGGGCACCGGGCCGCCTTTTGCGCCGTCGAGCGTGGCGAGCCCGTGCCCCTGTGTGGACGGAAAGA
>CAYNNS010000415.1:0-2602 GCA_964398345.1 uncultured Gemmatimonas sp.
CAACATCAACGCCGATCTCGTCGCCGGCGCGGTCGCCGCGGCGCTGGGCGCGGAAAAGCTCGTCGTCCTCACGGACGTGCGCGGCATCAAGGACGAACACGGCAAGCATGTGTCGACGCTCGCCCGCAAAGACATCGCCCGCATGATCAAGAAGGGGACGATCAGCGAGGGTATGCTGCCCAAGGTCCAGGCGTGTCTCACCGCCTTGGACGGCGGGACGAAGAAAGCGCACGTGATCGACGGCCGCACGCCGCACGCGATCCTGTTGGAGATCTTCACGGACAAGGGCATTGGGACGGAGATCGTCGCCCGTGCGCCGGACTCGGCGTCCGTTTTCGAGATAGCCGCGAGCCGGCAGCGCCTTCACCGCCCGCAGCGTCTCCAGCAAAAAGCGGCTCTCCCAGGTCGGCGGGCTCGCCAGTAACACGACCCCCGGCGTGGGCACGATCGTCACCACCAGCAGCCGGGCATCGTCTCTGGGTTCGGAATCCGCCGCCGCGCGAAGCGCCACCGTGAGCACGTGCGCGCCGGGTGGAACGGCCGGGAGCGGCCCTTGCAGCACCGCGCTCGCGCGACCGCCGGCGTCGAGGGTGGCACTGCCGCGAAGCCAGATCCGGTTGCCCTCCCGCGCTTCCAGCTCGACGCGACGGCCGGGCGCGATCCCGCCGAAGCTCGCCAGCTCGAGCTCGATGCGCAGCGAATCCGAGGGCGTGAGCCGGGTGATACCCTCCACCCGGCTCACCGCGAGGTCCGGCACGACGCGCCTCGGCAAGACGTGGATCTCGGCGCCTCCCGCCGAATCCGCCAATTGATCGGCGTCTTCGACCTCCCCGTCGCTGACCACGACGATGCGCCGCGCGCTCGCCGCCGCGGCGGCGAGCGCCGGAGCCAGCCGCGATCGCCCGCCCGACGGCGTGGTATCACCGGGCATCGTGCCAACCGGCCGCACTTCGCCCGAACGGCGCGCCAGCGCGAGCGCCTCACCCCAGCGGCCACCGGCCGCCTGCATGCTCAGCGAAGCATCGAGCAGCACCAGGGGTCGCGCCGAGGCGCGAACCGCGGGACACGCGGCATTGAGCAGCAGAAGCGTGAGGGCTCCCCAGCCCGCCGCGCGGAGCACAGCCGGCAGCCAGCTCCGGTGGGTCCACGCTTCCAGGAATCGATAGGAGAGCAACGCCGCGACCGCGGCGAGGAGGGCAAGCAGGAACGGCATCGGGGAATTATAGGAGGGGCAGTGCGGCGGTGCGGCGGTGGCTACGGACTCTCTTCCGGCACACCGCCGGCCTGCCGCACCGCCCCACCGGCGAGCGTTCGCGCGAGCCGGGTACGCTCCTGCTCGAACAGTGGCCGCAGGGCCAGCGCCACCGGCTCGCCGCTGCCGAGGGCGACTCTGCGGGAATCCCGGGCGACGCCGTTGACCCGGAACTCGTAGTGGAGGTGCGGTCCACTCGCCAGGCCGCTCGAACCCACGAAGCCCACCACGTAGCCCTGGTGGACCCGCACGCCGCCCCGCACGCCCCGGGCAAATCCGCTCAGGTGTCCATAGCGCGTGGTGATGCCGTTGGCGTGGCGCAGCTCGACGAGATTGCCGTAGCCGCCGTCCCAGCCCGCGCGCTGCACCACCCCGTCGCCCGCCGCCAGCACCGGCGTGCCGCGGGCCGCGGCGTAATCGGTTCCCTCGTGCTTTCGCCAGATGCCGAGGATCGGGTGAAGGCGCGAGCGGCTGAAGTTGGACGCGATCCGGCGAAACTCCACCGGCGCGCGCAGAAAGGCACGCCGCAGCGAATTGCCGGCCTCGTCATAGAAGCGCACCGGCCCCTCGGGTGCGGCGAAGCGAAACGCGCTGAGCCGCTTGCCGGAAACCACCAGCTCCGCCGCGAGAATCGCTCCGCTGCGCACTTCACCCTCCTCCGACACGGCCCGCTCCACCAGTACGGTGTAGCGGTCTCCCGACTGAATATCGCGGTTGAAATCGATCGACCACATGTAGACGTCGGCGAGGTCCCAGGCCAGCCGGACGCGTTGCTCCGCGTCGAGCACTGAATCGGCGATCCGCGCGTCGAGCGCCGCGTACAGCGAGTTGTCGATGGGGCCCTCGACGCGGAGCACCTCGCGGCGCCACGCCACGGACCGGCGCTCCGCGGTCCAGGCACCCGCCTGGAGCCGGGCCGCCAGGCGCTCTTCGGGCGTGGTGCGGATCCTGATCTCGTTGGGTTCGGCCAGGCTGTCGGGGCGGCGGAACTGGATCACCAGCCCGCTGCGCAGCCGCCGCAGGTCGAGGCCGGCGCGCTCGAAGAGGGCGACTAACCCGGCGTGGCCCATCCCCTGGCGCCCGAAGACGTCGCCCAGCGTTTCGCCGCTGCGCAGGGTATCGCGGGTTTCGCGGATGACGGAGGGGGGCGGCAGCGGAGCCGCGACGACCTGGAGCCGCCGCCAAGGCCAGCGGCCGCTCAGCGCGAGAAGCGCAGCGGCCGCCAGGACAACGAACGCCAGGGTGACGCGGACCCGCCGCATCAATCCATTTGTCGCCTGATGAAGGTCGGGATTTCCATATCGGACACTTCCGGCAGGCCGGTGGCGCTCCGGGGAGCGGCCGAGCTGC
>CAYNNS010000416.1:0-2592 GCA_964398345.1 uncultured Gemmatimonas sp.
GCAGATCGAACTCGCGGGGCGCCAGCGCCACCAGCTGCCCGCCGCGGTAGACGGTGCGCGACGCCGGGTTGACCTCGATCTCGCCGAAGCGCTCGACGGCGGGGATGGGCGCCGCCGCCTGGCCGCGGGTGCGCCGCAACAGGGCCCTAACCCGCGCGATCAGCTCCAGCACCCCGAACGGCTTGGTGACGTAATCGTCCCCGCCGATCGAAAAGGCCTGGACCTTGTCGGCCTCCTCGCCCTTGGCCGTCAGCACCAGCACCGGCGCCTCGATGCCCGCACTCCGCAGCGCCCGCAGCACCCGGTAGCCGTCCATCCGCGGCAGCATGAGATCGAGGATCACCAGGTCGGGAACGTCTCCGGTGGCCCGCTCGAGCCCGGTGCTCCCGTCGCCCGCGATCGCGACCGCAAAACCCTCGTTCTCGAGCGCGGTCTTGAGTCCGAAGGCCAGGTCCTCGTTGTCTTCGATCAGCAGGATCCGGGTCATAGGTGGGAGACCACCGAAGGCACCGCCCCGGGAAACTCGACAGCAAAGCGCGCGCCGCCGCCCGGCGCGGATTCGACGCTGGCGCGCCCTCCCAGCAGCCGCATGAGATCCGCCACCACGGCGAGACCCAGGCCGGAGCCGCCCGCCGGCGCGTTGCGGTCGCGATCGAGCCGGTAGTAGGGCTGCCAGATTCTGAGCCGCTCATCGGGTGGGATGCCCGGCCCTTCGTCGTCGACGGTGACGCGGGCGCCACCCGGCGGATCGGTCCGCGAGAGGGTGATCCGGATGGTCTGACCGGACGGGCCGTACTTCACCGCGTTCTCGACCAGGTTGCGCAGCACCCGGCTGATGGCATCCTGGTCGCCGGGGATCTCGAGGTCTCCGGCCAGCGACAGCGCCAGGCGGTCGCCCTGGGCATCGAGCAACGGGGCGAACGATTCCGCGAGCTCGCGGATCACGCCGGCGAGAGAGACCGGTGCGGGAGGCTTGGCCGGGTTCGTCCGCCGCCGCCGCGAGAACTCCAGCACGTTGTCCACCAGATTGGTGAGCCGCAGGGCCTCGCGATGGATCACATCGGTGGCCCGGCTGCGCTCGGCGTCGCTGTGAAACCCCTCGGATTGAAGCAGCTCGCTCAGCATGCGGATCTGGGTGAGCGGGGTGCGCAGCTCGTGCGACACGCCCGAGACGAAGTCTTCGCGCAGGCGCGCGAGCCGCTGCTCCCGCCGCAACAGCAGCAGGGCGGCGCCCCCCATCGCCAGGGTCAGGGTGAGCAGCGCCACGATCATCGGCGCGCGCGAGCCAGGGAGCCCGCCCTTGATGAGCACGCGCGCCGCGACGGGATCGATCGCCGCCGTGACGGTCAGCCTGCCGAAGGCGACGCCCATGGTGTCGCTGCCGACGAACCGATGCGTCTCCGGCCCCGTGCTGAACACGGGGTCCCGGTGGGGACCCGCCACCTCGATACGAACCAGCGAATCGGCGGTGCGCTCGGGCACCAGCGAGGGCGGGAAGAAATTGGCTTCCATGTGGGCGCCCTTGAGCGGGCGCTCGATCTGGGCCGGATCGACCACCATGCCATATACCGCCCGGACTCCATGCTTGGGATCGCCGATCTTCCAGAGCAGCACGAAATCGGTGCGGTGGGGCAGCGCGGGCTCGCCCGGGGGGAGGATCAGCCAGGAGCGCGGCCCTTTCCGGGGCGCGGTATCGGCCGCCGCGGCGAGCGCCGTGTGCAGCAGGGCTTTCCGCGCTGAATCCGGGAGTGGGTCACCCAGCCAGTCGAGCCTTGCCTCCGACTCATTCACGACGCGAAAGACCGCGCGACTGAACCCGGCGCTCATACAATCGCAGTCCTTCTCGGCGAGCACGCGGCGCAGCACCTCGGGCCCCGGCAGGACGGCGTGCTGCGCCGTTTCCCGGAGCAGCGCCTCTTCTGCCTGCGCCATGCCGTAGCCCACCCAGCTGCGGCCTTCCCGGCTCATGCGCCAGGCGGCAATGATGGCGTGATGGGTGAGCGTCGCTTCGACGGCTTCGCGATGCGCTGCGGCGGCGCCGGCGGCCTGCCAGGCGAGGGCGGCGGCGAGGGCCAGCGTCGCCGTGAACAGCAGGGCGGCGAGCAGACCGGGACGCGCGGCTGACCGATGGGGAGGACGCGGCATGGTGTCCCCGAATTATGCGGGAAGGGCGCGCCGCGCGCTCTGTATGGAAGCTGTAAGCCCGCTACCGCAGCGTCACGCGCGAGGCCGCTGCCGGCGGATCCGCACCGTGCGCTCGAGCTCGTCGGCGTTCTGCAGCACCTTCTGCCTGAGATCGGTGGGCAAATCGGGATGGTCCTCGAGGTACTTGTGCACCACCGAGAGCGCGGCGGGGCTCGTCTGCCCGCCGAGGAAGGCGCCGAGCCAGGCGCCGAGGAAGAAGATGCGGCGATTGCCCTGGATGAAAGGCAGCGAATCGAGTGCGGGGCGGAGCCAGGGAAGGGTGAGCTCCTGGTGCTCCACGGCATTGAATAACCCGGCGCTGCCGCTGGCCCAATCCTCGTTGAGCGTGCTGTCGGCGAACCAGCGGCGGAAATACTCGGCTTTCACCCTGGCATCGGGCCGCGCGGC
>CAYNNS010000417.1:0-467 GCA_964398345.1 uncultured Gemmatimonas sp.
ATGCCGTAGCACAGCCCTAACACGGGAATGCCGAGCTCGAGGAGCTTGGGATCCGCGAGCGGCGCGTCGTCGTCGTAGACCGAGCTCGGGCCACCGGAGAGAATGATGCCCTGGGGCTGCCAGGCCCGGATCTCTGCCAGCGAGCGGCTGGCGGGGTGGATCTCCGAGTAGACGTGGGCTTCGCGAACCCGCCGGGCGATGAGCTGGGTGAACTGGGAGCCGTAGTCGAGGATCAGGATGCCGGCGTGGTGGGTCACGCTTGGCTCCCGAGCAGGTCGGCGAGAGTTTCGCGGCGACGGACCACCCGCCAGGTGGCGTCTGCGATCAGGATTTCAGGCGGGCGCGGCCGGTCGTTGTAGTTGGAGCTCATCACGTAGCCGTACGCGCCGGCTCCCAGCACCGCGAGCACCCCCCCCGCTTCGACTCCGGCAGCGAGCGTCCCAGCGCGAGGAAATCGCCCGACTCGC
>CAYNNS010000417.1:477-2587 GCA_964398345.1 uncultured Gemmatimonas sp.
GGGACCACGCGCCAGGTGGGGTGCGGGATATGGATTTGGGGGGGCCGGGGCGGGTCATTGTAGTTGGAGCTCAGGACGTAGCCGTAGGCGCCGGCTCCCAGCACGGCGAGCACCTCACCCGCCTCGACGCGGGGTAGCGAGCGGCCCAGCGCGAGAAAATCGCCCGACTCGCAGATCGGACCGACCACGTCGACCAGTCCCTGGGGGGTGCCGCGCTCCTGGAGCGGCACGATCTCATGATGCGCCTGATAATGGCTGGGCCGCACCAGGTCGTTCATGCCGGCATCCACGATCACGAAATCGGTGCCGCCGGCGTGCTTGCGGTAGAGCACCGAGCTCAGCAGGATCCCCGCGCTCCCCACCAGGAAGCGTCCCGGCTCGACGTGGAGCTCCAGACCTAACCCGGCCACGATCGGCAGCAGCGCGTCGGCGAGACGCCGCGGGGTGAGCGGCTGCTCCTCGCGATAGCGGATCCCCAGGCCCCCGCCCAGATCGAGCGAGCGCAGCGTGGTGATGCCCGCGCTGCGCAGCGCCCCGACCAGCTCCGCCAGCCGAGCCGCCCCGGCTTCGAACGGCCGGGACTCCAGCAGCTGGCTGCCGACGTGCATGGCAATGCCCGAGAGCTCGAGCCGTGGGTTTGCCGCGACCCGCCGTGCCGTCTCGAGGACCTGGTCGGCCGGGATGCCGAACTTGGCCGCGGCCATCCCGGTGCGCGTGTACGGGTGGGTATCGACGGTGACGTCGGGGTTCACCCGGATGCCGACGCGAAGCGTGGGGCCGCTCCCCTCCCGGCTCACGGCGGCGAGGGCATCCAGCTCTTCGAGCGATTCGAGATTGATCTGGCCGATGCCTCGCGCCGCCGCCTCGCGGAGCTCGTCGAGGCGCTTGCCGACACCGCTGAACACGACGCGCTCCGGGGAAAAGCCGGCGGCCAGCGCGCGCCGCAGCTCGCCCACCGAGACGATGTCGCAGCCGGCGCCCAGCGTGCCGAGCAGCTCGAGCACCGCCAGGCAGCTGTTGGCCTTCACGGCGTAATCGATCCGATGCGGTACCGCTTGCCACACGCCGTCGAGCTCCGCAAAGCGCCGTCGTATCGCCGCGGCATTGTAGACGTAGGCGGGAGTCCCGGCCTCCCGGGCGATGGCTTCCAGCGCGACGCCATCCAGCAACAGCGCTCCGTCCGCCCTTCGGCTCAAGCCGGCATCGTCGAAGAGGGCGGCCTGACGCCGATCGGGCGTGCTGCGCGTTTCCGGGAGCGGAATGCTCAATACGCTTTCCCCCACACCACCTCGCTCACGGCCGGACGCCCGGTCCAGATACAGGTGGCCGGGGCCTCAGGCGAACGGAACTCCGGGTCGGGAATGACCCGGATCGTGGCTTTGGTCTGCTCCTTGATTTCGGCTTCGACCGCGGGGTCACCGCACCAGCCCGCGTACACGAACCCGCCGGTTCCCTCGAGAAAATCGAGGAATTCCTGCTTGGACCGGGGGCCCCGCAATGAGTGGGCTTCGCGCCGCGCGCGGGCCGACTCGAGCAGCGTCGCCTGCATGCGGTCCACTTCTGCGAGCAATCGCGCCGCAAGGCCGTTCAGGGAGAGCGGCTCCTTGGCGCCCCCGGTCCGGCGCGCCAGCATCGCCGATTGATTGGCCAGATCGCGCGGACCCAGCTCCAGCCGCAGCGGGACCCCGCGACCCTCCCACTCGTAGTACTTCGCTCCGGGCTTCATGCCGTCCCGCAGGTCGACGTGCACCCGAAGTCCCGCGCTCCGCAACTCCGCGGCAATCCGGTCGGCGGCTTCGGCCACGTCGTTGCGCTCGCTGTCGCTCTTCCAGATGGGCACGACGACGACCTGCCATTGCGCCAGTCTCGGGGGGCACACCAGTCCGTTGTCGTCGCCGTGGGTCATGATCAAGCCGCCGATCAACCGGGTGGACACTCCCCAGGACGTGCTCCATACATGGTCGAGTCCCCCGTCGGCGGTCTGGAAGGTGACGTCGAACGCCTTCGCGAAGTTCTGGCCCAGATGGTGACTGGTGCCGGCTTGGAGCCCCTTGTTGTCCTGCATCAGCGCTTCGATCGCGTAGGTGTGTACCGCGCCCGCGAACTTCTC
>CAYNNS010000418.1:0-2585 GCA_964398345.1 uncultured Gemmatimonas sp.
CGATCGCGGGGATCGCCTGGGGACTGTATTCCCTGCGAGGACGCGGCGCCGTGGCCCCGCTCAACGAAACCGCGGCAGCCTTCCTGCTCGCGACCCCGCTCGGGCTCGCCCTGGGGGCAGCCGGCGCGCCGCACGCGCATCTGAGCGGCGTGGGAATCGCCTGTGCCGTGGCGTCGGGAGCGATCGCGTCGGGCGGGGGCTACGCGGCGTGGTACCGCGTGCTGCCACGCCTCAGCGCCACCCGGGCTGGGACCATCCAGCTCGCGGTGCCGGTCCTCGCAGCGCTCGCCGGAGTCGGCCTGCTCGGCGAGCGGCTCACCCTCCGCCTGGTGCTTGCCGCGGCCGCCATCCTGGGCGGGGTCGGGCTCGCAATGTCCTCCCGGGCGTCGCGGGTTACTTCACACTGACCCGGCCGGGGCGGTAAGTTCCCTCAGGGTGTCTTCCCTGGCGGCCTGTGCCAGGGTGGCGCCAGAGACGTCAGGGTAGGAGAGGATCCCATGGCTGGACCGCAGGCTGACCCGACGAAGCGACGCGTCGCGCTTCGGCAAGCGCGGATTGGCGCCTTCAATTTCATCGAGGGCATCCATCCGGCGGACACCATCATCCCCTGGCACTGGCATCCGCAGCCCACCATCTGCTGCGTGCTCGAGGGCAGCTTCACCGAGATGGCGGCGGGGGGCAGGGTGAGCTGCACGCCGGCGACCGTGAAATTCATGCCCGCCGGCGAACGTCACTGGGATCGCTTCGATCAGGGCGCCGCCCGGGGGCTGCTGGTGGAAATCGCGCTCGAGCAGCTGCCGACGCTGCTGCCCTACGCGAGCGTGCTGGACCAACGGACCCACTATCGGGGCGGGGCGATCGGCGAGCTGGCCTTCCGGCTGCAGCGGGAGCTGTGCCGCCTGGACGATGCCGCGGCGCTGGCCATCGAAGGCCTGATGCTCGAGCTGCTGGCGCATGCCTCACGTCACCCCGAGCCGAGCACCCGGAGTCTCGCGGCCCGCTGGCTGCTGGAAGCGCGCGAGGTCGTGGAGGCCGGTCTGAGCGGTCACCTCGGCGTCACCGCGGTCGCGGCGGTCGTCGGAGTGCACCCCGTGACACTGGCGAGAGGTTTCCGCCGCTGCTTCGGCTGCACCATGGGAGACTACGTGCGGCAGCGCCGCCTGGAACGCGCGATGCAACAGCTCAGGGACTCCCGGGACTCACTCGCCGCGATCGCCGCGGCCAATGGCTTCGCCGATCAGAGCCACTTCTCGAATCTCTTCCGCCGCACCGTGGGGCTGACCCCCTCCCGCTATCGCAAACTGACCGCCGCGAGTTAGCCCGCGCCCTTGACGCGGTGCGCGGTGCGACTACCCTTGGGCACATTCGTGCGAGAAACTCCTCACGTTTCAAGGAGGTCCGCATGGCCCACCCTGCCCGCGGCGTTCGCCTCTCCGCTCTGCTCCTCGCCGTCAGCCTGTCCGGATCGACCGGGTTATTCGCGCAAGGCGTCACCACCGCCACCATCAACGGACTCGTCGCGAGCGAACAAGGGCCACCGATAGCCCTGGCGAACATCCTGGCAGTCCACCTGCCCAGCGGGACCCAGTATCGGGCCGTGGCACGGGCCGGCGGGGCCTACACGATCCCGAACATGCGGGTTGGCGGTCCCTACCGCGTCACGGTCAGCTACATCGGGTATCAGCCCAAAACTGAAAACGACGTCTTCCTGAGCCTGGCGCAAACGCTCCGGCTCGACTTCAAGCTGACCCCGGCGCCGGTGCAGCTCGCGGGGCTCGAGGTCACGGCCACGCGCGACGAGGTGCTCAATGCGGGACGCAATGGCGCGGCCACCTTCATCGATCCCACCAAGGTGACGTTGCTCCCCTCGATCAAGCGAAGCACCCGGGATCTGATCCGGCTGGATCCCCGCAACGACGGCAACTTCAGCTTTGCGGGTCGCAACTGGCTGTACAACAACATTTCGCTTGACGGTTCGTACTTCAACAACCCCTTTGGCCTCGATGACCCCGCGCCGGGCGGCCAAACCAACGCGGAGCCGGTGCCGTACGACGCCGTGGAGCAGGTCCAGGTCTCGATTGCGCCGTTCGACGTACGCGAAGGCGGCTTTACCGGCGCCAACGTCAACACAGTCACCAAGAGCGGCACCAATACGTTCCGAGCGGCGCTCTATTCGTTCTACCGGAACGACAAGCTGGAGGGCAACTCGGTTCGGGGCTCGCCGGTGGTGGCGAATCCATCCCTCAAGTACCTCCAGTCGGGCTTCGCGCTGAGCGGGCCGTTGCAGCGCAACAAGCTCTTTTTCTATCTGAACGCGGAGCTGGAGCGCACCGATGACCCGGGAACGGTCTTTGCCGCGAACCACGGCACCGCCGGGTTCGGCATTTCGCGGGTCCAGTCCAGCGTGATGGACGCGATCCGGCAGCGGATGAAGGATCAGTACAACTACGACACCGGGCCCTACGAGGATTACATCTTCAACACCGACAACAACAAGGTGCTGGCCAAGCTCGACTGGAATATCAACCCCAGCAACACGCTGACGTTTCGCTGGAACTATCTCGATGCCAAGCGCGACCTGGGGC
>CAYNNS010000419.1:0-2564 GCA_964398345.1 uncultured Gemmatimonas sp.
CGCTGCCGCCATGCGGAGCCGGCTCGACGTCGCGCACCGCATATCGTCCCTTGACCGAAATGCGCGCCCAGCCCGGGGGTCCCTTTGCTTTAGGCCCGTGGGGGTGGCGTTCGGGCGGGCTAGATAACTTACCCGAGCAGGCGTTCTACATGCAGGGCGGCATCGAGGATGTGCTGGCGCGCGCCAAGGAGCTGGCGAGCGCGTGATGCGCGTCCTGGTGATCGGTCCGGAGCGCGCGGTCTTCGATGGCGAGGCCGAGGGAGTGGTCGCGCCCGCGTGGGACGGGCAGGTCGGCATCCTGCCCCGGCACGCGCCGTTCATGACCCTGCTGGGCACCGGCACGCTCAGCATCACGAGTGCCGGCGCCACCAGTCAATTCCATGTGCAGGGCGGGTTTCTGCAGGTCGTCTCCAACACCGTTCGCATCGTCGCCGAACACGTCGAGGAGACTGTCCATGCCGCGTAACCCGCTCGCCCTTCCCCTGCTGCTCCTGCTGACCGCTCCGCTCGCCGCCCAGTCCACGGGCACGCCCGTGTTTCACGCGCCCTACCGCGCTTTCGGGCGCTACGAAATCGGCGCCGACGTGTCCGATGCCGGCAACATCGCGGTCGAAGGCTTCTACGGGTGGGGCCATCCCGGCGAGCGCTGGGATCTGGCCGGCCGCGTCGGAATCCAGGACAACGGTGGGTGCTGCAAGACTTCGTTGCTCATCGGCATTGACGCCCGGGTCCGGATCATCGATCAGACCCAGGACTTTCCGCTCGACGGGGCGATCATCAGCGGCGTCGGTGCCAACCTGGTGAGCGGCGGCTCGCGGCTCTTCATTCCGATCGGTCTCGCGCTCGGGCGGCGCATCAATTTCAGCAACTCCACCGCGAGCATCGTCCCCTTTGCCGAGCCGGTGCTGGTGCCCAACTTCGGGAACGGCGGCAGCGACGTCGCGGTCGCGCTGGGGCTGGGTGGGGATTTACGATTCAACAAGCGCTTCGAGCTCCGGGTCTCCGTCGGGGTGGGGGACATCGAGCACTTCGCGGTCGGGTTCGCCGTCATTCGCTGATTCGCTTCTCCGCTGGGCTTCGCGCCCGGGAGTCCCACATGCTGTCTCGTGTGCATCGTCGAGCGCTCCTCGCGCTGCTGGGCCTCGCCCCGTCCGGCGGCCTTGCCGCGCAGGTGGCCGGGCTCCCGGTCCGCAACGCGGGGGTCGGGACGGGCATCGGAATAGCGGTGGATGCGGGTTTTCCGAATGGCGCCTACGGCAAAGGCTGGGCGATCGGGGCGACGGGCGCCGCGGGGCTGGGTCCGTTCGGCGTGACGGCGAGCGTGTCGCACTGGAAGCCCACGGGTGCCTCGTCGGTGAACTCCGTCGGTGCAACCGCGAATCTCAAGATCTTTGGGGGCCCGCTGGTTCCGCTTTCGGTGACTCTACAGGCCGGCGCCGCCCGCACGCACGAGGGGATAACCACGACCTGGCATGCTCCCGTCGGACTCGGGCTGGCCTTGGTGATTCCGAATCCGGTCTTCAGTATCAAGCCTTGGGTCGCTCCCCGGGTCGATGTGGCCCGCACAACGACTTCCGGCTCCACGAGCTCGACCGACACGCATTTCGGCATCAGTGCCGGTGTCGATCTCGGCTTCCTGAGCGGCATCTCTTTCCGTGCGATGTATGACCGGGTCCAGGGAGACGGTCACCCGTCGATCCTGAGTCTCGGACTCGGCCTGCGGGTGGGGCTGTGAGGGCCCGCGGGTTAGCGATCGCGCTGGTCGTCGCCGTCTCCGGCTGCGTCCAGACCTTCGACAGCACGACGCTCGGCGTTCCCGTCACCATGGCCGCCGCGCCCGGCGAGTCCACCGCCGGCACGCCCTTCAAAACCAGCTCGCACAGCGTGTACGGGATGTGGGGGCTGCTGACCATTTCCCAGGCCAACCTGCAGAGAGAGCTCGCGCGCCAGCTCGTCGGCGGCCAGCAGATCGTCCAGCTCAGGATCAAGACCAAGAGCCGCTGGAGCGACCTGCTGTTCACCGTGCTCACCGCAGGTCTGGTGGTTCCCCGAACCGTGCGCTTCGAGGGCATCATCCTCGGCCGCTAGCGGCGCGCTCCACCAGCCCCTCCACCAACTCGGCATTGCGGTCGGCGGCGCCGGCGCCGGCCTCGACGTATTCCAGGGCGCGCCGTCCCGCGGCCTGGGCGTGCGCCGGGTGGCGCAGCAGCGCGAGCCAGAGCGCCGCCAGCGGATTCGCGCCGGCGTACGTGGTAGCATCGTCGAGGTCGAGCCAGTCGGGAAACTCGGCGCCGACCACGGCCGCGGCGCGGCGCTCGAGCAACGCCGCGGCATCGGGGTTCGCCACGGCCCTCGGTCCGAACAGCACGGGAACGCCGCAGGCGGCGGGCTCGAGGACCGAGTGCAGGCCGGCGTGGCCGTAGCCGCCGCCGACGAACCCGATGGCGGCGCCTGCGTAGAACATGGCGAGCTGACCCACCGAATCGACGATCGCAACCGAAGCGGGTCCGGGTGCTTCACTGGAGCGGCGGGGCCGCCCCCCCCCCGCACCCCCACCCCCCCGC
>CAYNNS010000420.1:0-2562 GCA_964398345.1 uncultured Gemmatimonas sp.
AAAGCAATCCGGCACAGGCACGCTGGGAGGAACGTTGACCAGAGTCACTGATGGAAGCGGCAATGCGACCTTTACCGACCTCAACATCACCGGCCTGCTCGGCCACACCCTGCGATTCAGCGCCACCGGCCCACCCTCAGTGGACTCAAACACGATCTCTGTCCTGCCCTGACCCGGCATGTAGCACCAGGGGGACAGCGTGGACGACCACCAACGGCTCGGGCGTGGCCACGTTCAGCGGCCTCAAGATCAGCAAGGCGAGAAGCTACACCATCCGCTTTACCACCCCGGGGCTCACGTAGGTCGTATCAGCGACGATCACCGTGATCTAGCGAGCCTTTACATTTTGGGCGCGAACATGATGTGGGCCTTCGGCGTGCCGGGCCACATGATCCAGGGCGCGTAGCGTACCGGCTTGGCCGAAAGACCGGTGGAGGCCGGCGTCGCGAACGGGATGTAGACCACGTACAGCAGCTGTGCCCCGTTCACGTTCCCGGTCGCGGGATCGAAGGTGCCGCCGAAGTACTGGTACATGATGGACGGTCCCTTGGGAACCGGCAGCTTTCCCTCCTTCACCTCCTTAAAGCGCACCGTATCGACCTGGGGATCCTTGACCCCCGAGGCCCGCAGCGCCCGGCCCCGCGCCATGAACGGCTCCATCGCGTTGTGATAACACGCGACGTGGAAGTCCTTTTCCTTGGGATCGTGCCCCAGGCAGGTCATCTCCCCGGTGCCTTTCCGCAGGGTCACCAGCTTGCCGCTGGCGTCGTATCCCAGCACCGTCGCACCCGCGCGCGATTCTTCCGGGAGAACCGACACGGCGGCCGCGATCTGCTGCGCGGGTTCGGGAGTGACGACCTGCGCCGCAAGCGAGGCCGGAACGAAACACAGCGCGACAGCGACACGCATGGAGGGTCTCCTGATGGCTGATGGCTGATTGCTGATGGCTGATGCTCTCAAATGTAGTCGGGTTTCAGCTCCCGGAATCCGGAACCGCCGACGCCAGCTTGGTGGGCGACAGCGCGCCGGTGACGGGCCCGCCCCCGGTTACGGCGCGGCGGTGATAGTCGAGCTGGCCGAGGTGATAGCTGAAGTGACTCGCCAGGTGCATCAGGAAATCACCCGTGGTCAGCCGCATCTTGGCGATGGCGTCGGGGAACTGCCGCTCCAGCGTCGCCGCGTCGAGCCGGTCCAGGGTGCCGCGCACCGCCGCGATCGCTTGATCGACCTGCGCGAGCAGCTCGGCGCGCGACACGTTACGCGAGCCGAACTCGGCGTCACGATCCCGCTTGTAGCCGGTCTTCCCCAGCACCGCCCCGATGAAGTGCTGCAGGTTGCCGGTGAGGTGCAACGCGAGGTTGCCGCCCGAATTGCTGATCCCGGGCAGGGTCCGCCACAGGTCCGCCTCGGTCGGATAGGCTTCGAGCTCCGCGCGCAGCGTGGTCAGCTCGCGGGAGTAGAGGGCATCGAGTGACTGCAGTAGCGTCGTCATGCGGTCTCCTGAGCGAGTTCTCTGAGCAGTGCGGTGTTGACTCGGTGGCCGCCTTCGAACCGATGGACCACCGGCACCAGGCCCGCGGCGGCGAGCCGGGCTTGCTCGCGGTCGATTTCCTCCTGCGGGATGTACGCGTCATTTGTCCCTGCCGCCAGCGTCAGACCCGCGGCGGTGAGCGCCGGGCCGTAGCGGTCGAGCGGAAGATCGGGGGGCACCCCGCCGCACCAGAGCACCAGGCGCTGCACCCGCACGCGACCGAACGCCACCCAGCGGCAGGCGGTGGCGGTGCCCTGCGAAAAGCCGTGCACCTCTACCCGGGGCTCCCCGCCAACGCCGAGCCGGATGTGCTCGGCGAGCACGTCGAGATAGCGGACGTAGTCCTCGATGTCGGCGTCGCGGTCTTCCTTGGTCATCCAGGAGGCACCCACGCGGCGGGCACCCTTCTCCTCGAAGTAGCTGCGCGAGAGCGCCTCGGGAGCGACCAGCAGCCGGCCCGGTGCTGCTGCCGGCTCGAACCAGCGGAGGAAGCCCGCCGCCAGCATGCCGTAGCCGTGCAGCAGGAACCAGATCTCCGCCGCGCCCTCGATCTCGCCCTGGGTGAGGTAGCGGGCGGTGCGGGGCACCAAGAGATGGTGGGTGACGGGGGTGGCAGCCAGGAGAAGCTCCGGGTTAGGCGCGGTACGTCCCCCACACCCCGCGCAGCGCGTCGCTGATTTCACCCAGCGTGGCCCGGGCGCGCACCGCGGCGATGATCGGGTCCATCAGCCCGGCGCTCCCCGAGGCCGCCGCCGCGAGCGCGGCCAGCGCGGTGCCGACCGCCGCCTGGTCGCGTCGCCGCCGCGCCGCCGCGATGCCGCCCTTCTGCCGCTGCTCCAGTCCGGAATAGTCCGGCTGCGTGATACTCGGAGCCGGCTCCTCGCTCGTGAAGCGATTGCCCCCGACCACCACCACCGCGTCCGCGTCGAGCCCCTTCTGTCACCCGTAGGCCCTGGCCCCGATCCGGTGGTGGAAGAACCCCGCCCCCATACCCCGTCCCGCAATTCCCAGGAATCGTCGCGCCCGCGGGC
>CAYNNS010000421.1:0-2559 GCA_964398345.1 uncultured Gemmatimonas sp.
GGCCTTGCCGTTGAACTGGACGACGGGCCCCGGGACGTGGCCTTGGACCGGGGCGATCCGGATCTGCCGGTCCGCAAGGTCGGCGAGCCCGCGCTCGAGCTCGCTCCGCGCGAAGGTGCGCACGTCGCCGTCCCGTTCGGCATGCACACCGCCGCGCTTGAGCCAGAGCGGCCCCGCGCCAAGCCGATCCAGCTCCGCGCGCTCGGCGGCGGAGGGCGCCCGGTCGGTGCGCAGCAGGACGGTCGGCGGGAACGGCAGCCCGGCGCGCTGCAGCGCCGGCACCAGCCGCTGCCGGTGACAGCGCAGCACGCTGGACGGCCGGTTGAAGAAGCGCGTGCCCGTGGTTTCCAGCGGCAGCAGCGCCAGCGCCGCCGCGGCACCCTGTCCCATGTTGAGATAGAGCTCGGCGGGCGGCAGCGCGCCCGAGAGCACGTCCTGCTCCCCGAGGCAGCGCGCACTCCAGCCCAGCGCCTGCAGCTCCCCCAGTGTCGCCTCGAGAATCACCCGGTCGTTGGTGGCATGTTGCCGCGGCGAATACGCCGTGCTGCGGGCGATGCCCACCACCCGGGAACGCAGCGGCGTCATCATAAGGCCGGGCTGCTCCCCGCGCCGTTCGCGAGCCACGCGCTCGCCAGGGCCAGATCGCGGCCGCGGTCGAGATCGACGATGCGCGCCACTTCCCACGTCCCGATCCGGTAGCCGTGCTCCACCAGCCAGCGCAGGAAGCCGCGCATCCGCGCGATCCCGAGCTCCAGCACCGGGGGCACCAGGCTGCGGATCCGGCTGCTCAGGAAGTACACGCCGCCCGTCACCAGCGCGGGCACCGCCGCGGTCTGCTGGAACGCGGCCACCGTTCCGGTCGGGTGCCGGGCGACATAGAGGGGCTTCTCGTCGTCCACGAACGGCGTCACCGCCACGCAGGCGTCGGCCCCGCGCCGGAGCTGCTGATCGGCGCGGACGAAGAGTTCCTGCCAGTCGGCATCGCGCATCACGGTGTCGACCATGGCGCAGAGCACCGGTCCCGGCGGCACCAGCTCCAGGCCGCGGGCCAGCGTGTGCAGGGACGAGGGGGTCTCGCAGGCCACGACGCGCATGGCGTCGGAGGCATCCAGGGACAGCCGCGGGCCGGCGCGGTCGAGCGCGCTGCCGCGCACCAGGGCCGTCACGCTGTCGCAGCCTAACCCGCGAAGATTCCCGCCCAGTCTCAGCAGCAGCGGCTGCCCGGCGAGCTCCACGAAGGCCTTGGGGGTGCTCACGCCGTCGGACCGCAGCCGCGAGCCTTCACCACCGGCGAGAATCAGCGCGTGCATCGCTCAGCCCAGGGCCGCGGGGAGCTGGCTCAGCACGCTGATCCGGCGGGTCGGGACCACGCCGGCGGGCAGGGTGCGCGCCGCGGGGGCGAGCCAGCAGGTGGAGCAGCCCAGCCGGGTCGCGGGCTGGATATCGGCGAAGGGATTGTCACCCACCATCCAGCATTCCTCCGGATGCCGCCCCAACGCGTCGAACGCCGCGCGAAAGAGCCGCGCATCGGGCTTGCGAATGCCGACCACGGCGGAGTCGAAAACTACGACGAAGTGCTCGGCCATGCCCAGCTCTTCGAGGCAGGGACGCAGGTTACCGGTGAAGTTCGAGATCACCCCGAGCTCGTAGCGTCGCGCCAGTCGCTCCAGCAGCGGACGGTTGCGCGTGACCGTGCGCTGGGCCTCGCCGATGAAACGCGCCGACCACGCCGCGCGATCCAGCCCGTCGGCGTCGGGTAACAGGCCGCTCAAGGTCTCGACCTGGGCCTCGACCATCTGGCGGAAGCCAAAAGTGGACACTTCGGACCGGCGCCCCAGCAACCGGTCCGAAGCAGCGAAATACTGCTCGAAGGTCACCAGGGCAACCTTCCCGCCGGCGGCGCGATACCCGGCATAGAACCGGTCACACCAGGGGAGCCCATCGGCATCCAGCGTGCCACCAAAATCAAAGAGCACCGCCTCCGCCATCGCGCGGCCTTTCATGGTTCGGAGTGGAACTGCCTGGGCAAGCCGCGTGCCGGGCCCCGGCTCCGGTCCGGCACCCACCGCGCAGTATAATTGTTCATGGCCATGGGTCTGCCCCGCCGGCTCGCGATTTTCGCCGCGTGCATGGCCGCGGCGCTGGTCTTGTTGACCACCGAGATTTCCCTGTCGCTGTCGGCACGCTCGCGCCTCGAAGACCTCCGTCTCGAAGCTATCGCCGTCTCCTCGACGCTGGCCGATTATCTCGATCGAGCGGCGCCGACCGGCGACGCCGGCGATCTCAAGGCCGCGCTCGCCGACTGGGGCGGGCTGCGGCTGCGCCAAGCGTCGGCGGTGGTATTCGTGCTCGATTCGATCGGCCACTACGAGACCAGCGCCGCCACCGATTCCTTGGAAGAGCACGAGCTCGCCCCCCAGGACCAGCGCGCCATCACGGAGCGACAGCAGGTCGTCTGGCAGGAGGAAGGCGAGCGGCCCGCCTGGCACGTCGCCCAGCCGCTCGGGGGAGCGGCGCCGCGGGTTACCGGGGTGCTCAGCCTGCGAGTCTCGGTCGAGC
>CAYNNS010000422.1:0-2559 GCA_964398345.1 uncultured Gemmatimonas sp.
AAGGTCATCCAGCACGCCAGCTTCAACAACGCCCGGATCCTCGGCATGGAGGACAAGCTCGGGCGGATCCGCCCCGGCCACCTCGCCGATCTGATCGTGGTGAACGGCAATCCGCTCGAGGACCTCAAAGTGCTCTACGCGACCGGCACTGAGACCATCCGCAATGGCCAGGCGGTGCACACCGGCGGCGTGGAATGGACCATCAAGGACGGGATTCCCTATCACGGTCCGACGCTGCTGCGCGAGGTGAAGGAACTGGTCGCGGCGGCCCGGGCGCATCACTGAGGCGGCATGCGCCGCACGGGGCTGGGTCTGGTCCTCTTGCTGGGACTGCCTAACCCGCTCTCCGCGCAGGCCGGCCCCGGCACCCGCGTCGTGATCCTCGGGACCGGTACTCCCAATCCCGATCCCGAGCGGGCCGGCCCGGCGGTGGCGGTGGTGGTGAAGGGGACCGCCTATCTCGTCGATGCCGGCGCCGGGGTCATGCGCCGGGCAGCCCAGGCCGTGGCCAACGGGATTCCGGAGCTCGATTCCCCGAAGGTCGGGATCGTCTTTCTCACCCACCTGCACAGCGATCACACCATCGGGCTACCCGACGTGATCCATACCGGATGGATCCTGGGCCGGGCCCGCCCGCTCCGGCTTTTCGGTCCACCCGGCACGGCGGACCTGGCGCACCACCTCACCGAGGCCTGGGCCGCCGACATCGCCAACCGCACCGGCAGCTTGCAGCCCCACACCGCCGACGGCTGGCGCGTGGACGCGCGGGACATCGACGCCGGAATGGTGTACCAGGACTCCAACGTGACGGTCACCGCATTCCGTGTCGCGCACGATGGTTGGACCGTGGCCCTGGGATATCGCTTTCAGACCGCGGACCGGAGCGTGGTCATTTCGGGTGACACCCGGCCCTCCGACGCCGTCGTGGACGCCTGCGCCGGCTGCGACATCCTGATTCACGAGGTGTATTCAGCCGAGAAACTCGCCACGCGGGAGCCGGCGTGGCAGCGTTACCATGCCGACGCCCACACCTCAACCACGGAGCTCGCCGCGCTGGCCACGCGGGCCCGCCCCAAGCTGCTGGTGCTCTACCACCAGCTTTTCTGGGGAGCGAGCGACGAGGACCTGCTGCGGGAAATCCGCCGCGGTTACCCGGGCGACGTGGTGTCCGCCCACGATCTGGCGGTGTACTGAGTTACCAACCCGCCGCCATGCCGTCCTTGCGGGGATCGGACGCCGCGGCCCAGCCCTTGAGCAAACGCATCACCGCCTGTCCGCCGCCGGCGTTCCAGGGCGTGAGCAGCGTCACCTGGTGCCCCAGCTTCTCCAGCCCCTGGCGCACACTGTCGGGGATCGGTCCCTCCAGCGCCACGTGCAGACCCTCGAAGCTCCGGAAGCGCGGGGCGTCGATCGCTTCCTGCAGGTCCATGCCGAACTCGAGCAGGTTGAGCAGCACCTGGAGGTGTCCCTGCGGCTGGATCGAGCCCCCCATCACCCCAAACGCGAGCCAGGGCTCCTGGGCGCCATTGGCACCCGACCGGGTGACGAAGGCGGGGATCAGGGTGTGGAAGGGGCGCTTGCGCGGGCCTACCGTGTTAGGAAGCCCCGGCTGCATCGTGAACCCCGCACCACGGTCCTGCAGCGCGAAGCCGGTGCCCGGCACCACGACGCCGGAGCCGAAATCCTCGTAGTTGCTGTTGATGAAGGAGACCATGTTGCCCGCCGAGTCGGCCGCGGCGAGATAGATCGTCTCACTCGCCGTGGCCGCGGCACCGGGATCGACGTGCTCGGCGGCGCGATGCTCATCGAGGAGCGCGCGCCGTGCCGCGATGAACTTCTCCTCGAACAAGCGGCGCGGATCGACCGTCATCGCCGCGGGATCGCCCACCCAGCGCGCCAGATCGGCGTAGGCGAGCTTCTTCGCCTCGATCAGATGATGGAGATAGGCCACCGAATTGTGTCCCATCGCCTTGAGATCGTAGGGCTCGAGAATCTTGAGCATCTCGAGCACCGCGACACCCTGGTTGTTGGGCGGCAGCTCCCAGACGGTGTGACCCCGGAACGTGGCGGAGATCGGTGTCACCCACTCGACCTGTTGTGCCGCGAGGTCGTCGAGCGTGAGGTAGCCGCCCAGCTCGTGCACGCGATCCACGAGCTTGCGTCCCAGCTCGCCGCCATAGAGCACCTGGGGACCGCCCTTGGCGATCATCCGCAACGACGCGGCGAGATCGGGATTGCGGAACCATTCGCCGGCATGCGGCGCGCGCTTCCCGTCGATCAGGTAGGTGGCGCGAGCCCCGCTGTCATGGGCCAGCCGCTCGACCTGCGCGGCCCATTGTCCCGCGATAACCGGCGAAACCGGGAAACCGTCCTCGGCGAGGCGAATGGCGGGACCCAGGGCCTCGGCCAGGGTGATGGTGCCGTATTTCGCCAGCAGCGCCGCCCAGCCCGACAGCGCCCCGGGCACCGTGATCGGCTCCGGCCCGTAGAGCGGTACGGAGTTGTGGCCGCCCCGCGCCCGGTCCTCCCGCGTCATCAGCGACCCCGACCGCCCCCCCC
>CAYNNS010000423.1:0-2558 GCA_964398345.1 uncultured Gemmatimonas sp.
TGATTCGCCGAGATGCGGCCGCAGCCGACCAGCGCGAAGCGGATCTTGCGAGTGCCGGTCACCGGCTTGCGGACAAATACGTCGGTGGCTTCTCTCATGCAGCGCCGTCCGTCCTGTTGAGTTGGCGAGCCCGCCAGCTTTCCATGCGCACGGTGAGCACCACCCCTTCCGGCGTTTCCTCCCGACTCAGCACTTCTCCGGCCCGATACACCGCGGCGAGCCGGGCCCCATCGTCCGGCGCCACCACGACCCGCACGGCCGGGCGTCCTCCGCGCACCCGGCTCCGGAGCGCCGCTTTGAGCTCGTCGATGCCATCGGTGCCGAGCGTCGTGGTAAACACGGCGTTCGGATAGAGGCGCCGGCTCCGTGCCGCGAAGGCGGCGGGGTCGGCCACGCGGTCCATCTTGTTGAACACCAGCAGCTCGGGCCGCTCGGTGAGCTCGAGCTCGCTCAGCACCTCCCCCACCACCCGCACCTGTTCCTCCCATTCCGGGTGGCTGGCATCGACCACGTGCAGCAGCAGGTCGGCCCCGCGCGCTTCCTCGAGCGTGGCCCGAAAGCTCGCCACGAGGTGGTGGGGCAGCTTGCGGATGAAACCGACCGTATCGGTGACCCGGGAGCGGGTCCCTTCCCCGAGGTCGACCTCGCGGGTCAGGGTATCGAGCGTGGCGAAGAGCCGGTCCTCGACGAAGATGTCGTGGTCGCCGGTGAGCGCGCGCAACAGGCTCGATTTGCCGGCGTTGGTGTAACCCACGAGCGCGGCGTGCAGCAGTGGCTGCCTGCCGCCGCGCAAGGTCGCGCGGTGCCGGGCCACGTCGCCGAGCTTGCCGCGATGGTGCTGGATTTTGCGCCGGATCATCCGGCGGTCGGTTTCGAGCTGGGTTTCGCCGGGGCCCCGGAGCCCGATGCCGCCGCGAATCCGCGACAGGTGGGTCCACATCCGGGTCAGGCGCGGGAGCAGGTATTCGAGCTGCGCCAGCTCGACCTGAAGCTTGGCCTCGGCGGTGCGCGCCCGCGTGGAAAAAATGTCCAGGATGACCTCGGCGCGGTCCATCACCCGGAGCTTGAGCTCGCGCTCGAGATTGGCCCCCTGCACCGGCGTCAGCTCTTCGTCGAAGATCGCCAGGGTGGCCTCGAGCTCGCTGACCCGCTGCTTCAGCTCGGCGACCTTGCCCTCTCCCAGCAGCGTTGCCGGGTTAGGGGAGGCGACCTGCTGTGTCAGCCGTCCGACGACCTGCGCTCCCGCCGTATCCACCAGCCGGCCCAGCTCGTCCAGATGCTCCTGCATCGCCGCCGCGTCGGCCGAGCCCTTGCGGGGAACGGCGACCAGAATCGCGCGCTCGACGGGCGGCTGGACGTTGATCAGTTCGCGGATACGCAACCTCGAGAAATGGCTCCGCAACAAGATAACCGCGGCGGCATCCTGAACCTCACTCGCCGGACTCGGGGTCCGGCGCCTCCGCGAGCGTGCGCCAGTGCGCCAGTCGCTCCGCCACGCGCTGCTCGTACCCCAGAGTACCCGGCTGGTAGAGCTCGCGGCCCTGCAGCCGCTCCGGCAGGTGGACCTGCGCCACGAAGTGTCCGGGGAAGTCGTGGGCGTAGCGGTAGTCCTTCCCGTAGCCCAGCTGCTTCAGCAATCCGGTCGGCGCGTTTCGCAGATGCAACGGCACCGGCTCGGCGGGCGATTCCCGGGCGAGCTCGAGCGCCGCCCCGAGCGCGCGGACCACGCTGTTGGATTTGGGAGCGGTGGCGAGGTAGATGGTCATCTCGGCGAGCGGGAGGTAGCCCTCCGGGGGACCCAGCTGGCGAAACGCTTCCCGTGCCGCCACGGCGAGCTGCAGCGCCTGCGGATCGGCGAGCCCGATGTCTTCCGCGGCCATCGCAATGGCCCGCCGGAACAGCACCAGCGGATCTTCGCCCCCCTCCAGCATCCGCGCCATCCAGTAGAGCGCTCCCTGCGGATCGCTGCCGCGCAGCGATTTGTGATAGGCGGACAGCAGATTGAAGTGCGCTTCCCCGGCCTGGTCGTACTGCGGGACCCGGCGGGCGAATGCCTCCGCAAGCACGGCGAGGGTGACGTGGCCGCCCGGACCGGCCTGGAGCGCAGCCGCCTCCACGGCCGCGAGGGCACGGCGCGCATCGCCGTCCGCCTGGACCGCAAGCCAGCCGAGCGCTTCGGCGTCGACTTCGAGGGCCATCCCGGCAAGGCCGCGCTCGGCGTCGCCGAGGGCCCGGCGCACGACCTGCTCGATCGCCGCGGGCGGCAGCGGCTCGAGTACGAAGACCTGACAGCGCGACAGCAGCGCCGCATTGAGGCTGAAGCTGGGATTCTCCGTGGTCGCGCCGATCAGCGTCACGATGCCCCGTTCGACGTGCGGCAGGAAGGCGTCCTGCTGGGCGCGGTTGAAGCGGTGGATCTCGTCGCAGAAGAGGATGGTGCCGCGCCCGAGCCGGCGGCGCTCTTCGGCCTCCTTGATGATCTCCCTAACCCGCTGCACTCCCTCCGTGACCGCGCTGAAGCCGACGAAGGCCCGGCCGGTGTGCTGCGCCACCAGCGG
>CAYNNS010000424.1:0-2549 GCA_964398345.1 uncultured Gemmatimonas sp.
AAAAAGATCACCAGCAGCCCACCGAACCCGAGTGTCGCGATACCCTGGTGGAACCCGGTGGACACGCCGTGCGCCGTGGCGCCCAGCTCGGGCAGGTGGCCCAGGATGGCGCCGCCGATCACGAGCACGTGGGTCAGCAGAAACAGCAGGAACACCGGCAGCAGCGTGAGCACCGACTCGCGCACGCCGCGGATATTCAGCACCGTCAGCAGCAGGATCAGCAGGATCTCGATGGACCACTTGGCGGCGTGCCATTCCGGAGGCAGGAAGCTGAACAACGCGTCCCCCGCCGCGGCGATCGAAATCGTAATGGTGAGCACGTAGTCCACCAGCAGCGCCGAGCCCGAGAGCACGCCGGCGCGCTCACCCAGGAGCTTGGTGGCGACGACGTAGCCGCCTCCGCCGGTGGGAAACTCTTCGATGATGCGGCGGTAGGCCGAGGCGATCAGCAGGACGGTGATCGCCATGAGCGCGGCGAGCGCCACGGCGAGGTAGCTGTGCTCGCCGAGCTGCTTGAAGGCTTCTTCCGGTCCGTACGCCGAAGACGACAGCCCGTCGGCGCCCAGTCCGACCCAGGCGAGAAAAGCGATCAGCGAGAGGCGATGAAAGATCGAGCGGTCGCGCAGGTCGCGGGGCTTCCCGACCAGGACGCGGCGGATCCGATGCGTGAGGGTCGGCTGGTCGAGGGGGTCGCTCATGGACCGCAATACTGTCGACCGCACACCGCCGCGTCACCTGAGGCGCAAATCCCTTGATGGAATCTTGATTCCCTTCCCGGGTAGCTTCCGGAGCGCCATGGCAAGCACCGCAGGCAATACCCGCCTCAGGGAATACGCCGGCGCCACCGCGATCGTCCTGATCGCGACGGCCCTGTGCCTGGCGCTGCGCTCGCGACTCGCCTCGATCGACGTGGCGATGGTGTTGCTGGTCGGCGTGGTGGTGGTGGCGGCTTTCTACCGGCGCGGGCCGGCGCTGCTCGCGACCGCCCTCTCCATCGCGGCGTTCGATTTCCTCTTCGTTCCGCCCTACCGCACCTTCGACGTCCTCGACACCCACTACTTCCTCACCTTCGGCGTCATGCTGGTCGTGGCGCTCACCCTGACCCGGCTGACCGCCCGCATCCGCGAGCAGGCCGAAGCCGCCGCCGAGCGCGAGCGGCGCACCGCGGCGTTGTACGCCATGGACCGCGAGCTCGCGACGGCGACCGACACCGCCGGGTTACTGCAGGTGGCGGCTCGGCATCTCGCCCGCGCCGTCCCGGGCGAGGTGCGCCTCCTGCTCCAGCCGGAGATCGAGGGGCGCGACGGCCGGCCGGCCTGGCCGGCGGGTGGGCTCTTCGACAGCGCGGCGGCACGCGTCGCCGCGAGCTGGGCGTACGAGCTCAGGGAACCCGCCGGCTGGAGCATGACCCGCGGTGGCGAGGCCGATGCCCTCTTCGCCCCGCTCAAGAGTCCCCGCGGCCTGCTCGGCATGGTGGCCATCCGGCCGCGGGACCCCGAGCGCGCCTTGAGCGACTCCGAGCGCGATACTCTGCTCGGGTTGGTCGAGCTGGCCGGGCTGGGGCTGGAGCGCCGGCAGCTCGCCGACCAGAGCGAGCGCGCCCGGAGCGAGGTCGAGGCCGAGAAGCTCCGCACCGCGCTGCTCAGCTCCCTGTCCCACGATCTCCGGACGCCGCTCGCGAGTATCGAGGGCGCCGCGAGCAGCCTGCTGGAGTCGCCCGGGAAGCTGGGCGGCGAGAACGAGCGCGAGCTACTGGAGAGTATTCTCGAGGAATCGCGCCGGATGACGCGGCTGGTGACCAACCTGCTCGACATGGTGCGGGTGGAGACCGGCACCCTCGCCGTCCGCAAGAGCTGGCAGCCGCTCGAAGAGGCGCTCGGCGTCGCTCTGCTCCGGCTCGAGGACCGGTTGCGCGGCCACCCGGTGGCGACCCGGCTGCCGAGCGATCTGCCGCTGGTGCCCATCGACGAGCTGCTGGTCGAGCAGGTCTTCCTCAATCTGCTGGAGAACGCGGCGCGTTACACCCCGCCGAGCACGCCGATCGAGATCAGCGCGCGGCCGGAGAATGGGGCGGTGCTGGTGGAGGTGGCGGACCGCGGGCCGGGGGTGCCGCCCGGGGAGGAACGGGCGGTGTTCGAGCGCTTCTACCGCGCCGCGGGCACGGCGTCCACGGATGCCGGGGCCGGCGCCGGGTTAGGGCTCACCATCTGCCGCGGCATCGTGCGGGCCCACGGCGGCGAGATCTGGATGGAGCCGCGCCCGGGCGGCGGCGCCAGCGTGCGCTTTACCCTGCCGCTCGAGGGCCCGCCGCCCGGCGCGGTGCCGGCCGAGTCCTGAGCGATGGCGACGCCGACGCCGCTCGCGCTGGTCATCGAGGACGAGCCGCACATGCGGCGCTTCCTCCGCGCCACGCTGCGGGGCAACGCGTTCCAGGTGGTCGAGGCCGGCCCGGCGCGGGAGGGGCTCGCGCAGGCCGCCGGGCGGAACCCCGAGGTCCGCCTGATCAGCTTGGGGTAGCCGGACCGGGGATGCAGGGAGGAGAACCCCCG
>CAYNNS010000425.1:0-2526 GCA_964398345.1 uncultured Gemmatimonas sp.
GCGACACCTTCGCCCGCGGTGGCGCCGCGTACACGGCCCCGGATAATGACCACCTTCGCACGCGGGAAACCCGGGGACCCGCCCAGCAGGACACCCCGGCCCCCGTGCACCTTTCCGGGGTACTTGGCCCCCTCCTGGACCGCCATTCTCCCCGCCACTTCGGACATCGGGGTCAGCAGAGGAAGCTCCCCGCTGGGAAGCTGGACCGTCTCATAGGCGATCGCGACGGCGCCGGAGTCGATCACCGCCCGCGTGAGGTCTTCGGCTGCGGCAAAATGGAAGTAGGTATAGACGACCTGGCCCCGCCGCATGCGCGGCCATTCGGCCGCGATCGGCTCCTTCACCTTCATGATGAGCTCGGCCAGCGTCCAGACCTCTTCCGCTGAGTCGAGGATCCGGGCCCCCGCGGCGACGAACTGCTCATCGCTGAAACCGCTTCCGACGCCCGCGCTCTTCTCGACGTAGACCGCGTGGCCCATGCCGACCAGCAGCTCACATCCAGCCGGCACCAGGGCGATCCGGTTCTCGTTGGTCTTGATCTCCCGCGGAACGCCGATGATCACGGTGTGCTCCTCTCTCTGCTAGCTCACTGGGCTCGGTCCGAGGCGCACGACGCACCACCGGGCCGGGTCAAAATACTCGGCGGCGAGAGCCGCGATAGCCTCCAGAGTGACGGCATCGATGTCGGCGAGAATCTCGTCCAGCCGGCGGTAGCGATCGCCGTGCAGCACGCTGCCCGCCAATCGGTGCATCCGGCTCGACGGACTCTCGAGC
Organism: uncultured Gemmatimonas sp.; assembly: GCA_964398345.1. Classification (GTDB taxonomy): domain Bacteria; phylum Gemmatimonadota; class Gemmatimonadetes; order Gemmatimonadales; family GWC2-71-9; genus JABFSM01. Next base: position 775 of record CAYNNS010000425.1, read on the forward strand.
GCCAGCATGATCTGACCCTTGAGCTGGCGCTGGGCTCCCGCGAGCTCCTCCGCCGTGAGTCCCTGCCCTGCGAGGCGCGAGAGCTCCACGCGAATGGCGGCCTCGGCGGCCCCCGCCGAGCCGGGGTGGGTTCCGACGTACACCCCCAGCGATCCTGCGCTCTGGTAGAGATGATGGAACGAATAGACCGCGTAAGCCAGCCCCAGCTCTTCACGCACCCGCTGAAAGAGCCGGCTGGACATGCCGCCGCCCAGCAAATTGCTCAGAATCGCCAGCGCGTAGCGCCGCGGATCCCGGCCGTCGAAACAGTCCGTGCCGAGCACGATGTTGCTCTGGGCGGAATCGCGCGCCTCGGTCAGCTCTACGCTCCGCCGGGCCGCCACTCCGGCGATCGGCGTCCGCGCCGCTTCCGCGCTCCCCTCGAACCAGCCCTCCCGCTCCAGCACCGTCAGCAGCTGATCGTGGTCGACGTGGCCCGCGGCGGCGATGACGCAGTTGCCCCGGTAATAACCCGCTCGATGAACCTCCCGGAGCCGGGCAGCGTCGAGCCGGTCCAGGCTCTCGGGCGTGCCCAGGATCGAGTAGCCGTACGGGTGGTCCGGCCAGAGCGTCCGCGCGTGCAGCTCGAAGATCAGATCGTCCGGGGTATCGAGGACGCTGTTGATCTCATCGAGCACGACGTTGCGCTCGACCTCGAGGTCCTCGGGCCGCAGCAGGGGATGCCGCACCAGATCGGTAAGGATTTCCACCGCGAGCGGCACGTCCGCATCGAGGACATGGGCCTGAAAGCTGGTGTGGTCACGGGAGGTATAGGCGTCGAGCGAGCCACCGCGGATCTCGAGCTCCTCGGCCAGCTGCTTCTGGGTCCTGCGCTCGGTGCCCTTGAACACCAGGTGCTCGAGCAGATGGGCCGCGCCCATGAGCTCCCGCGGCTCGTGCGCGCTCGCGGAGCGCACCCAGATGCCGACCGCGGCCGAGCGTACGCCGCCGAGGCGCTCGGACAGCACCGTCAATCCGTTCGGGGCGATCGAACGGATCAGGCCTTCGTCGAGGTGCTCCTGCTCCAACCCCCGCCCCCCCCCGGCTCCCTGCTCCCTATTCTTTCGGCAGCAGCGCTTTCCGGGAGAGCTTCATGCGGCCGCGGTCGTCGACCTCGAGCAGTTTGACCTGGACGATGTCGCCCTTCTTCACGACGTCCTCGGTCTTTTCGGTGCGGCCGTGCTGCAGCTCGCTGATGTGGAGCAGACCCTCGACGCCGGGAATGATTTCGACGAACGCGCCGAAGGGCGTCGTGCTCTTCACCGGACCCTCGTAGATCCGGCCGACCTCCGGCTCCGCGACAATCGCCTGGACCATCTCGCGCGCCTTCTGGCCCGCTTCGCCGCCGACCGCGGCAATCGTCACGACCCCCGAATCTTCGATGCTGATCTTGGCTCCCGTGGCATCCTGGATGCCCCGGATGGTCTTGCCCTTCGGACCGATCACGTCCCCGATCTTGTCCGGCTTGATCTGCATCGTGAAGATCCGCGGGGCGTGCGGCGACAGGTCGGGGCGCGGGCCCGCGAGGGCCTGCTTCATCTCCCCGGGAATGTGCATGCGGCCCTGTTTCGCCTTGGCGAGGGCCTCTTCCATGAGCTTGATGTCGATGCCGCCGATCTTGATGTCCATCTGGATCGAGGTGATGCCCTGCTCGGTTCCCGCTACCTTGAAGTCCATGTCTCCCAGGTTGTCCCCGGACCCAAGAATATCGGG
>CAYNNS010000426.1:0-2511 GCA_964398345.1 uncultured Gemmatimonas sp.
GATGTTGCGCACCTGCGCCGTGAGGTTGCCGGCCATCTGGTTGACCGACTCGGTGAGGTCCTTCCACACGCCGCTCACCCCCGGTACCTGCGCCTGGCCCCCCAGCTTGCCGTCGGAGCCCACCTCGCGTGCCACCCGGGTGACTTCCGAGGTGAAGGTGCCGAGCTGCTGGATCATGGTGTTGACGATGGTGGCGGAGCGGAGGAATTCCCCTTCGAGCGGACGGCCGTCGACGTCGAGCCGCATTGTCTGGGTCAGGTGCCCCTGCGCCACGGCCGCGATGGCGCCGGTGACTTCGGTGGTGGGTCGCAGCAGGTCGTCGATGAGCGTGTTGACCGAGGTCTCCATTTCGCCCCAGGCACCGCGCGGCTGGTCGAACCTGGCGCGCTCGCGCGTGCGGCCTTCGCGGCCCACGACCTGGCCCACCCGCCGGAGCTCCTCGGCCATCTTCTGGTTGGCCCAGACGATCTCGTTGAAGGTGTCCGCGATCTTGCCGTCGATCTCGGTGAGCGAACCGGGCAGCCGCACCGTGAAATCGCCCTGGTGCACCCGCTGCAGCGCGTCGAGCAGCAGGCGGCGATCGAGCACGCCGCTCTCGATGCTTTCCGGGGTTTCGAACTCGGTGCCCGCGGGAGGGATCAATCGGCTGGAAACGGGATCGAGAGGGCGTCGAGTCTTCATGGGCACCGTGAAAAGGCGGTTCGGGTAAAACAAAAAACGCCGCCCCGCGCGATCGCGGAGCAGGCGCCTTCGGCCGGTGGGCCCAGCTCCATCCGCCAAGGTTGGGCCCCTTAAGTCCGGGCCCCGACACGACATACGGTATGGCAAAAGCCGATCCGGCGCAAGAGTCCGCGTCCAACCGGTTGATTGACAAAGCCCTGAAGCAGCGCCAGAATCGGTGACCTCAAGATTGAAGGAGGCGCCGTGAAGCTCTACGGCCCTGACGCTATCCGAAACGTCGCTTTCGTGGGGCACGGTGCGAGCGGCAAGACGACACTGGTAGATGCCCTGGGTTTCGTTTCCGGCTCCACCCGGCGACACGGATCGATCAAGGAAGGCAGCACCCTCACCGATACCTCTCCCGACGAAATCGAACGCAAGCACTCCATCTCGCTGGGGCTCGGCATCGCCGAGTGGATGAACACCAAGCTCAACCTGCTCGACGCGCCGGGTTACCTCGACTTCTTCGGCGAGGTGATCTGCGGCCTCTCCGTGGCGGATGCCGCGGTGGTGGTGGTGTCGGGCGTGAGTGGCGTCGAGGTCGGCACCGAAAAGTGCTGGCAGGCCTGCGATCACTTCCACCTGCCCCGCATCCTGTTCGTGTCCGGCATGGACAAGGAACACGCCAATTTCGAACGGGTCTTCGCGGACATCCGGGACCGGCTCACGCCGAAGGTGCTGCCGGTCGAGATCCCCGTCGGCGATGGGCTGCAATTTCGCGGGCTGATCAATCTGTTCACCCAGAACTGTCAGCTCTTCAAGGCCGGCTCCAAGGCGGGCGAGTTCGACGAAGTCCCGGTGCCCGCGGAGTACCAGGAGATGTTCAGCCGTTACGCCGAGCAGATGACCGAGGCGGTCGCCGCCACCGACGACGAGCTGCTGGAGAAGTACCTCGGCGGAGAGAGCATCCCGCGCGAGGCCGTCGTGCCCGCCATGAAGAAGGCGATGCTGGCCGGGGAGATCGTGCCGCTCTTCTGCGGCAGCGGCGAGCTGCAGCACGGCGTGCGCGCGCTGCTCACCGAGCTGGTCGAGCTGCTGCCCTCCCCCGCCGAGCTCAAGCCCCCCGTCGCGGTGCCGCTGGCGGGCCGGGTATTCAAGACGATCTCGGAGCCGCACGTGGGCGACGTGTCGCTCTTCCGCCTCTACACCGGCACCCTCAAGAACGGCGACGAGGTCTGGAACGCGGAGCACAGCGTCATCGAAAAGCTCAACCACCTGTCGCTGCAGCAGGGCAAGGAGCGCCACGAAGTGAGCGAGCTGCACGCCGGCGACATCGGCTCCGTCGCCAAGCTGAAAGACACGCACACCAACGACACCTTCTGCAGCAAGGGCCACCCGGTCCGGCTCCCGCCCATGAAGTTCCCGGAGCCTGAAGCGACGTCGGCGGTGGTCGTGAAGCAGCGGGGTGAGGAAGACAAGCTGGCGGCGGGGTTGCACAAGCTGCACGAGGAAGATCCCACCTTCCACTTCGAATACAACTCCGAGCTGGGTCAGACGCTGATCCGCGGCATGGGAGAGCGGCACTTCGAGATTCTGCTGGGCCGCCTGGTGCGGAAGTACGGCGTGCACGCCGAGCTGATCCGTCCCAAGGTGGCGTACCGCGAAACCTTCAAGGGCATCGCGGAAGGACAGGGCAAGCACAAGAAGCAGACGGGCGGCCGGGGTCAGTACGGCGATTGCTACATCCGCATTGCACCGCTGGCCCGCGGCTCGGGGTTGGCCTTCGTCGACAGCATCGGGGGCGGCGTTATCCCCAACAAATTCATCCCCCCGGTGGACAAAGGGGTCCCG
>CAYNNS010000427.1:0-2506 GCA_964398345.1 uncultured Gemmatimonas sp.
GCCAGCCAGTCGCCGTACTGCGCCGCGAGCGGACGGTCGAGCCCGAGCTGGTGGCGTCCCGCCTCCAGCTGGTCGGGCGAGGCCGCGGGACCCAGCAGCCGGCGTACCGGGTCGCCGGGAGCAAGGTGCAGCAGGATGAACGTGAGCGTGACGACGCCGAAGACGACTGCGATGCCGCGCAGGAAACTGAGCAGGACCCCGCGTGCCATCCCGGGAATCTAGCTTCGCGTATACACTTGGGCGTGCGCCCGACCGCCGCGCTGCTCACCCTGTTCGGCCTCGCCTGCTCCGGCGCCGTTCGGCACGGCAACACCGTGATTCTCGCCTCGGGCGCCGACCTCCAGAGCCCGAACCCGCTGCTCACCACCCATCCTCTCGCGCGGCAGATCCAGCGCTACTGCCTGCTGGTGACCCTGTTCCGCTACGACAGCACCCTGACGCCGGAGCCGTACCTCGCCCGGAGCTGGCGCTGGTCCGCCGATCACCGCACCCTGACGCTGCGCATTTTCCAGGGCCTCCGCTGGCACGACGGTATCGCCACGACCGCGGGCGACGCGGCGTGGACGCTCCGGGCCGCGCTCGACCCCGCGACGGGGTATCCCCGGCGCAACGACCTCGCCGAGCTGCAGGACGCCGCGGCACCCGACGACACCACCCTGGTGCTGAGCTACCGGACGGCGCCGGCGGGCATCCCCGACGTGCTCACCGATCTCGCGCTGCTCCCGCGCCATCTGCTCGACAGCGTTCCAGTCGGCCGGCTGCGTCAGGCCCAGTGGAACCGGCGACCGGTGGGGAATGGGCCTTTCCGATTCGCGGCCTATGAACCCAACCGGCGCTGGGTGTTCGCGGCAAACCCGGAATTCCCCCCCGAGCTGGGCGGTAAGCCGCGGCTCGACCGCTTCGTCATCGCCATCGTCGACGAGCCCACGACCAAACTCGCCGCGCTTACCTCGGGCGAAATCGACTTCGCCGGGATCAACCCCGCGCATGCCGAGTTCGTGCGCAGGAACCCGAAGCTGCGCGTGCTCGACTATCCGCTGCTCTTCAGCTACGTGCTGGTGTTCAACCAGCGGCATCCGCCGTTTGACCGGCTCGAGGCCCGCCGCGCAGTCGCCCAGGCAATCGACGCCAAAGCGCTGGTAGATGGTGTCCTCTTCGGCTTCGCCACACCCGCAACGAGTCCACTACCGCCACAGATCGAACTGTCCGTCCGTCCGCCTGACCGCCTGCCCGCCATCCCGCCTGCCCGCCCGCCCGCCCGATTCGAGCTTCTCACCGTCGGCAGTGGCGAGGCGGCCCTCGAGCAGATGCTCCAGGCCCAGCTCGCCCGGGTTGGCGTGCGCGCCGAGCTGCGCCAGCTCGAGCTGGCGACCTTTCTGGACCGCGTCGAAGGGCCATCGCACGTTTTCGACGCCGCGGTCATGGGAATCTCCGGTGACCCGGCCCTCGGCCATCTGGCACGGCTGGCCGTGCTCGCGGGTTTGCACCCGGCTGCCGGGGGCGAGAACATTGTCCGGTTGCTTCAGGATTCGTTGCCCGCCGCTTTTCTGTACCATGCCCGCGGGGTGCAGGGGATGAACCGTCGCGTGCACGGCGTGCAGATGGATCTCCGCGGAGAGCTGGTGACCTTGAGCCGATGGTGGATAGATCAGTGACCGGTGACCGGTGACCAGTGACCGGTGTTTCCGGGCCAGGGCCCCGGTGCGACTCGACTTTGCCGGAGGCTGGACCGACGTCGCGCCGTTTGCCACGGAGGAGGGCGGCGCGGTCGTCAACGCCGCGATTGCGCTCTCCGCCGAGGTGGAGGTCGTGCCGGGGGGACGCGGCTGGCACATCGCCGCGGAGGATCTCGGTGTTTCCGCCGAGATCCCGCGCCACGGCTGGACCGAGGAGCTGAGCGCCAGGCTCGCGCTCCACAAGGCGGCTTTGTGTCGCTCGGGGCTCGAAGCCGGCGCGCTCCGTACCAGCTCCGCCGTGCCGCCCGGCTCGGGGCTCGGCAGCTCGGGTGCCCTCGGCGTCGCCCTGGTGGCGGCACTCGACGCCGCGAGCGACCGCCGCCGCCCACCCGACGAGCTGGCCGAAGCCGCGTTCCGGATCGAGGCGGTGGACGCTGCGCTGCCGGGCGGCCGGCAGGATCAATTCGCCGCAGCGTTCGGCGGCTTTCTGCACCTGGGATTCGCGCGCGGCGCGGTCAGCGTCCAGTCGCTCACTCTCGCGGAGGAGTTTGCCCGGGAGCTGCAACGCAGGATCGTGATCTGCTACACCGGCCGGTCGCGGGTGTCCTCCGACACGATCGCGCGGGTTATGGGCGCGTACCAGAAGGGTGACGCCGTCGTGGCGACGGCGCTGCGCAACCTCGCCGCACTCGCCACGCCGATGGCGGCGGCCCTCGCCGCCGCGGATCTCGCCGGGGTGGCGCGGCTCCTGAGCGAGAACTGGCGATGGCAGCAACAGCTCGACCCGAGCATGCGCTCGGCCGAAATGGCCCGGCTCGAAACCGCGATGC
>CAYNNS010000428.1:0-2503 GCA_964398345.1 uncultured Gemmatimonas sp.
GGTCGGGAAACAGCGATTGCCGCCCGTCGGAGAGCGCATTGGGCGGATCGTGGTGGACCTCCACGAGAATGCCGTCGGCCCCGCAGGCGAGCGCGGCCTTGGCCATCGGCGCCACCAGCTCGCGCAGTCCGGTGCCGTGGGAAGGGTCGACGAGGATGGGGAGGTGGCTGCGCTGCTTGATGACGGGGATGGCGTTGAGGTCGAGCGTGTTACGGGTCGCGGTCTCGAAGGTCGTGATGCCGCGCTCGCAGAGAATGACGTTGGGATTGCCCTCGGCCAGGATGTATTCCGCGGCGAGCAGGAGGTCGTCCACCCTGGCCGCCATGCCGCGTTTGAGAATCACCGGCTTGCGGCTCCTGCCCAGCGCCTGGAGCAGGCGGAAGTTCTGCATGTTGCGCGCGCCGGCCTGGAAGGCCGCCGCGAACTCCTCGACCAGCTCGACGTCACCGGCATCGACGACCTCGGTCACCGCCGGGAGACCGGTGTCGCGCGATACGTCCCGCAGGATTTCCAGTCCTTCGCGGCCGAGACCCTGAAAGGAATAGGGACTGGTGCGGGGCTTGTAGGCCCCGCCGCGGAGCGCGTGCGCGCCGGCCTGCTGTACGGCGCGGCCGGTGGCCTGCATTTGCTCGCGGGTTTCGACGGCGCAGGGCCCGGCGATCACGGTGAAGCGCCCGCCCCCGACGCGGGTCGGCCCGAGCTCCACGATGGTGTCGTGAGGATGCATCTCCCGGCCCACCAGCTTATAGGGGGCGAGAATCGGCTTGACGCTCTCCACCAGCGGATCGCTGTCGAGATGCAGACTCTCCAGCGCCCGCTCGTCGCCCAGGGCGCCCAGCACCACGCGCTCCTGCCCCGGCATGTAGAGGGGGCGGAGGCCGAGCGCGGCGATCCGCTGCATGAGCTCGTCGGCGTGCTGTCTGGTGGCGTGCGGCTTCAGAACGATGATCATCCGTGGTCCCTAGTCCGGGAACGCAAAAGCCCACCGCTGATGCGGTGGGCTCCGTGCAATCGCGAGTCTGTTGTCGTCTAGACTGAGCGCACCGGCCCGCCGCGGGAGCTACCGCGCCAGGGCCACCACGACTGCTGGATCATAATGCGCATGGGCCGAAGTATGAGGGTCCCTCCGGCCCGCGTCAACCCGCGCCTTGCACTCAGACCTTGAGCTGCGCCTTGGCCGCCTTACACATGTCGAGGTGGGCCTGGAAGGCCGGCGCGATCTTCTCGACGAAGGCCTTGAGCTCGGCGTTCTGGATCGCCGGCAGCAGGGTCTTGGTGACCGCATCGATCACGGCCTGGTGATAGGCGATCTCATGATCGAGGAAGGCCTTGTCGAATGCCGCGCCCTTCTTGGCCTTGAGCTCGGTGAGGGCCTGTTTGTGCTGCGCCGCGAACGGATTCACCGCGGGTGGCGTCGGGGTCACGCCGAGCTTCTTGGCGAGATCGCGGCCCTGTTGCTGCACCGACCGGTGATCGCGGACCAGGGAGGCACCGACGGCGCGAACTTCCTTGGTCGAGCCCTTGGTAGTGCCGAGGGTTCCGGTTTCGATATCGAAGCCGTTGGCGGCATCGAAAATGGCCACGATGGTGGCGTCGTCGAGGGGCTTGGCCTGACGGGGTGGCACCGGAGTTCCGGGGCCGGCGAGTGTGAGACTGAGGACGGCGGCGACCAGCATAGTACGACCTGCCTTTCCGATGAGGGTAAGTCTGCGCGCGGAGGGTATCCTCTGGCGTACAATATGTCAAGTATTTTATGTACTAATTGTCTTTAGTTCCGCTTCCCGCTAGCTTGTCGCCATGCCATCCCGCGACTGGAGCCGCCGCTTCCTCGACTCGACCCGGGGCCGGATCATCGCCCGGCTGCGCCGCGGTCCCGCCACCGTGGAGGAGCTCGCCGCGCTCACCGGGCTCACGCGCAACGGGATCCGGGTGCACCTGTCTACGCTCGAGCGCGACGGTTGGATCTCCGGGAGCGCGGTCCGGCGCTCGGCGGGCCCCGGCAAGCCCGCGACGCTCTACGCGCTGCTGCCCGAGGCGGAGGCGCTGCTGTCGAGCGCCTACCGGCCCTTGTTGCTGGCGCTGCTCGCCGAGCTCGGAGCGCGGGAGCCCGCGGCGCGGCGGGACACGTGGTTACGCAAAGCGGGAGGGCGGCTGGCGGTCTCGCTCGGTGCGGCGGCCTCGGGCTCGGCGCGGCAGCGCATCGTCCGGCTGCTCGCGGCCCTCGGCGCGGAGGTCGATGTCGTGGAGCGCCAGCGGGGGCGCTATGAGGTCCGCGGGTTCGGCTGTCCGGTGGCGGAGGCCGTCGGCGTGGAACCGAAGGTGTGTCGCGCCGTGACGGCGCTGCTCGCCGGTGCCCTGGGCGCGACGGTTACGGAGCGCTGCGAGCGGGAAGGCGGTGCGCGGTGCCGCTTCGATGTGGCGATGCCCCGCGCGTCCTGACATGGAGCGGAAGGGATTCGAACCCTCGACCCCCTGGTTGCAAACCAGGTGCTCTCCCAGCTGA
>CAYNNS010000429.1:0-2502 GCA_964398345.1 uncultured Gemmatimonas sp.
GCACGGTCCTGCCCTGCGCGGCCACCGCGGCCATGAGCGCATTCTCGGTCCCGGTGACGCTAGGCTCGTCGAGGAAGATGTCGGCGCCGGCGAGGCGCTTCGCCTCGACCTCGTAGTTGTCGCCCAGGAGCACGCTCGCCCCCAGCGCCTCGAGCGCCAGAAAGTGCGTGTCCACCCGGCGCCGTCCGATCACGTCACCCCCCGGTGGAGGGAGCGAAACCCGGCCGAAGCGCGCCAGGAGCGGAGCGGCGAGCAGGATGGAGGCGCGGATCCGCGAGCAGAGCACCGGATCGAGGGGCTTGCTGCTCGCGGGTCGCGTGTCGATAGCCAGGGTGTTGGGTCCGGTCCAGCTCACCAGCGTGCCGAGGTCGCCGAGCAACGCCAGCATCGACTCGACGTCGCGGATGCGGGGGACGTTGGACAGGTTGACGACCCCGTCGGCGAGCAGGGTCGCGGCGAGAATGGGCAGTGCGGCGTTCTTGTTCCCGGCCGGGCGCACGGTCCCGTTGAGCGGACGCCCTCCCTGCACCTGGAATCGCGCGGGCATGGCGCAAACCTCGCCGGGCGCGCGTGTGGCCGTCAAGCGGATCGGGTTATCTTTTCGGCTCGGAGGTGGCTATGCCCGGATGGGTCGGCCCGACCGCAGCGATCTCCCTGGTCTTCATCGCCCTGGCGTTCGTGGCGATCGCGGCGGGCTTCGTGCTCGTGGCCCGCGCGGCCAAGCGGGAGATCTCGGAGGTTTCCGACAAGCTCGAAGGGATCCGCGGTGACCTGCACGACGCGATGCACGCGGTGCGTAAGGTCGCGGAGACCGGCGAGGAGCTTTCCGGGAAGCTCAAGGAAGAAATCCAGCACTATCTCACCACCAGCAAGGCCATTCGCCAGGATCTCGAGCGGGGAGTCCGCCGCGTGAAGACGCGGCTCGCCGACCTCGATGCCCTCTACGAAGTCGTACACGAAGAAGTGGAGGACACCGCCCTCGACGTCGCCGCCAAGGTGCGCACGGTGCGCCAGGGGGCGGGGATGGTGGGGCGACTGCGACGCTGGCTGGTGCGGGCACGCCGCTGATGCTCGGCCGCGTGGTGGCGGTCATCGCCGTGCTCACGGCGTGGATGCTACTGCACCCCACCGCGGCCCACGCCTGGACGCCGGGGACCCACATCTACCTCGGCGAGGCCCTGCTCGCCAACCTGCGGCTGCTGCCTCCCGGCATTGCCCAGCTGCTGCAGGCCTTTCCCTTCGACTACCTCTACGGCACCCTCGCGCCCGACACCTCGATCGCGAAGAAGTACGTGCCGCCGGGACGTCACTCGCATTTCTGGCACGTCGGCCAGGAGACCTTCGACTACGCGCCGACCGATGCGCTGAAAGCCTTCGGGCTGGGCTACCTGTCGCATCTCGCCGCCGACACGGTCGCCCACAATTACTTCGTGCCGCGCCAGCTGGTGCTGACGGCGAGTACCCGTTCGATGGGGCACAGCTACTGGGAGAGCCGGGCCGAAACCCAGCTCGGGCACAGCTGGGCCCGGAAGGCGCGCGAAATCATCCAGCTCGACCAGCGCGCCGCCGACAAGCACCTCGAGCGCATCGTCTCGCCGACGCTGTTCAGCGTGAAGACCAACCGCAGGATTTTCCGGGGAATGGTCCACCTGACCCACACCAAGAGCTGGCAGCGGGCCATGCAGGCGGCGACCGACCGGAGCCGCTGGCAGCTCAACGATCAGGATGTCGAGCGCCATCTCCGGATCGCGTACGACCTCACGGTGGAGCTGCTCGGCGGCGTGGAGCGGGGCGACGAGGCCAGAGCCCGCGGCCTGGATCCCAACGGGGCTCAGGCGCTCCGTGCCGCCAAGCGCCTGCGACGCAAGGAGCTCGGGCTCGGGACGCTGGGCTCGCCCACGCGGCTGCTGGAGCTCGCTGAGGAGCGCTTCGGTGCACGGGCGCTGGAGCTGGGCTACTGGAAGGAGTCCCGCATCGCGCGCCCGTGGGCCGACCGGCCCGGCGTGGCGCACGCGCCGGCGAGCGGCCCGCTCGCTATCTCAGCGGGGGAATAGCCGCGACGCCGGCGATCAGCCGGTCGATCTCCGCTTCGGTCGTATAACACGCGCAGCCCGCCCGTACCAATCCGCCGTGTTCCGCGAGACCCAGCCGCTCGACGACGGTCAGCGCGTAAAAGTCGCCGTGACTCAGGAAGACGCCGGTGTCGCCCAGCCGCCGCGCCACACTTTCGGCATCGCATCCCTGCAGCGTAAACGCCAGCGTCGGCGTCCGCGGCGCATCGGGCGGGGGCCCGAAGAGCCGCACCCGGCGCACCTCGGACAGCCCGTCCCACAACCGCCGGAGCAGCACGGAGCTGCGGCGGTGCAGCTCGGCGTACCGGTCGGCGCGCCGGGCGCAGCGGGTCGCGCCCCTGCCTAAACCGGCGAGAAAGTCCACCCGGGCGGGCGCGCGCAGGATACCCCCTGGGTTTCGGGTTCCCGTCTCCACCCTTTCGGGGGCGCC
>CAYNNS010000430.1:0-2501 GCA_964398345.1 uncultured Gemmatimonas sp.
GCAGGGCCCCCGCGGTCACCCGGCGCTGACCCACGATCGACCCGCCCCCGAGCTGGGCGATCAGCAGCCCGAGCAGTACCGCCGGCCCCAGGGCCGTGTCCCACGGCTGCCAGGCACCCAGCGCAACCGCCGCGACGGTCGCCGCGCCGTAGTCGGGATAGCGCGACGCGCCGACCGGCAGCACGTCGAGCGCAAAGAGCTCGAGGGCGGCGCCGATGCGAAGCCCGGCGCCCAGATCGCCGATCATGATGCCCGCCACCGTCCCCGCGACCAGCGGACGATTGAGCAGGCCCTGCAGCACGCTCGCCAGATCGAGCCCGGCGACGGTGCCCCAGACCAGCAGTGCGAGCCAGGGAAGCGGCGTCATCCCAGATCCTTGAGCGGTACCGGACGCGAGGTGGGCACGTCCTGCGCGGTCACCTCGAGCCCCTCGCGGGCGAGCCGCTGCAGCATCGCGAGCTCGTCCTCCGACAAATAGAGATAGCGCAGCCGCTCGCGGCGCCCCGTCCCCGCGTGGATTCCGCCGAGGTTGAGCCGCGGCAGCGCACCGGGGGAGCGGCGCTGCAGGTCGGCCGCGGTCGCGATGTTGCCGACCAGAATCAGCACCCGCTCGCGCCCTGTGTCCCACGCGGCGAGCCGCGGCGCGGCTTCCGCGGCGCTGGTGAACTCCACGGCGATTTCGGGCGGTGCCGCCATCCGGTAGAGCTCCTGCTCCCAGGCGCTGCCGCGGACCTCGTCGTCCACCAGCACGATGCGCTGCAAATCGAGCGGACGGCCCCAGCCGATCACGACCTGGCCGTGGACCAGGCGGTCGTCGACTCGGCAGAGCACGATCGGCATCAGCGCGAGCCGATCCCCTTGACCCCGGATTCCGCGGCGCGACGCGCGACGTCCTCGGGACTCTGCTCGCGATGGAACAGAAAATCGAGCAGCATCACCAGGTTCACACCGGTGACGACGCGGAGCTCGGGGTGGGTCGGCAGCTGCCGCATCGCCGCGAAGAGACAGCTGCCGCTCGGCAGGTCGACGAAGATCACCGCCGGCCGCCCATCCACCGCCTGCAGCACCGCCTGCTCGAGCGCGTCGCGGCCCAGTCCGGAGTTGGAGACGGCGTAGAGCACCCCGCGGATCCCGCTGATTTCTTCCGCCGCGGCGATCAGCGACGCGGCGACTCCGCCGTGGCTCACCACCACGCCGCGCACGGCCTCGCTCATTCGTAGTCTTCCTGGAGGTACTCCTTGAGACCGCGCTGCTCCATCATCCGCTTGATGAGCCGGTCGTTGAACGCGGTCGCGATGTCGACGCCGGTCATGCGCAGCAGGTGCGCCATGGCGACGACTTCCGAGATGACGGTGAGGTTCTTTCCGGGATTGAGGCCCACCACGACCTTGGGCACCTTCACCTCGAGGATCGCGGTTTCCTGCCGCGAAAGCCCGGTCCGTTCGGCGTCCTTGGCCTTTTCCCAGTCTTCCAGCTGGACCACCACCTCGATGCGCTTCTGGGCGCGCACCGAGCGAATGCCGAACAACGCCTTGACGTCGATCAGGCCGACGCCGCGAATCTCCATGTGATGCGCGGCCAGCTCGTGGCCCTGCCCGATCAGCACGTCGTTGCCCTTGCGGGACACCAGCACGATGTCGTCTGCCACGAGCCGATGGCCCCGCTCCACCAGATCGAGCACACACTCGCTCTTGCCGATCCCGGAGCGCCCCGTGAAGAGCAGCCCCACGCCATACACGTCGGCCAGCGACCCATGGAGTGTGGTGCGTGGGGCGAAGGCGTCCTCCAGGATCGGCTTGATCCGGCGGTAGAACTCCCCGGTCTTGAGCTTGCTTCGAAGGACGGGAATGCCGCGCTGTTTCGCGAGGTTCAGGAGTTCGGCGGGAACCTCCTGCCCTTTGGTGACGAACAGGCAGGGCGGATCAAAGCTCAGCATGGTTTCCAGCGATTGCTGCCGGGCCGCTACGCTGAGGGAGTTGAGGTAGCTGATTTCGGTTTCGCCCATGACGTGCAGCCGTCCCGGGACGAAGCGCTCGGTGTATCCGGCCAGCACCAAGCCCGGACTCGCGACATCCTGATCGGGCAGCGGGCGATCGAGGCCCTGCTCGCCGGTGAGCGACTCGAGCTGGAGCGGATCGCCCCGGCGAGTCAGCAGGTCGCGCGGGCGCAGCGTCACCGGGAGCGCGCCGGTGAGCGGCGTGCCGCCTGCCGCTGCTTGCCGGCCTTCATGAGCTGGACCCGGAGCTTCTCTTCGGCGCGGTCCAGGGCGGTGCGGTGATCCGGGCCCTCGCCGACACCGATCAGCAGCTTGCGGCCGCGGGCGTGCAACCGGAGCTCCACCGTCTGCTGCAGCGGGGCCGCATCGAAGACGACGGTGGCGTCGAGCGCATGGGGCGAGAGATCCGCCAGCCGGCCCGCGACGGTCCGGGCGCGCTGGCGCAGCGCATCGGTGATCTCGGTGTGCCGGGCGCTGACGGTGATTCGCATCGATTACCTCCCCG
>CAYNNS010000431.1:0-2496 GCA_964398345.1 uncultured Gemmatimonas sp.
GCTCGAAACCGGCGTCCCGAATGTCGCCGACCCGCTGGGAGGTTCTTACTATGTGGAGGCCCTGACCGATCAGCTCGAGCGGGAAGCGGAGGGGTTGTTCGCGGAGATCGAGGCTCAGGGCGGGGTAGTGGCGGCCATCGAGTCAGGCTGGTTCCAACGCCAGATCGCGCAGAGCGCCGCGTGTTTTCAGGCGGAGGTCGAGAGCGGCCGCCGGGTGATCGTCGGAGTCAACGAGTTCCTCGAAGCCGAAGACACCGCGGTCGAAATCCTCACCATCGGCACCGAAGCGGAAGTGACCCAGCGCGCCCGGCTGGCCCGGCTCAGAGCCGAGCGCAGCCCCCGGGCGGTGGAAGGCGCGCTCGCCGGGCTGCGTGAGGCAGCCGCCGCGGACCGCAACGTGCTTCCCGCCATGCTCGATTGCGCCAGGGCCTACTGCACCCTCTTCGAGATTCGCGAAGTGCTGGAACGGGTGTACGGCGCGTACCGCGAGCCCGTGTTTTTCTGAGCCATGCCTTCGCGCGCGCTGAGTGACGTCCGCCGGCAGCTGCAGCGTCTGGTGCGCTTGCAGAGCGGCAAGCACTGGATCGTGAGCTGCTATCTCAAGCTGGAGCCCCGCGACCGGAGTCGCGGCAAGTATCTGATCAAGCTCAAGAACCGGATCCGCGAAGTGAGCGAGGCGCTCCCCGCCGAGGGCCTGAGCCGCGGAGAAACCGAACAGATCAACGCCGATCTCCGACGCCTGCAGACCCTGCTGCGGCGTCCCGACGCGCTGCCCCCGATGCAGGGGCTCGCAGCGTTCATCTGCACGCCGCTCGGGCTGTTCGAGACCATAGCGCTGCCCCGGGTGCATCGCTCGCGCTTGCTGGTTGCTCGGACCCCGCTGGTCCGGGAGCTCGCGGCTCTCGAGGACGAGGTCGGCCGCCTGCTCGCCGCGGTGCTCGACAAGAGCGGCGCGTCGCTCTATGAGGTTACCGCGTTCGAGGCGAGAAAGCTCGAGGACGTGGCGGCCGGCATTCCGCGCGGGCACCGCTTCCACCCCGATCGCCACGGGGCGCCGGGCCGGGGTGAGCACGGCTTCCACAACCGGCTGCGCCATGATCGCGAGCAACTGCTCGCGGCGGTGGCGCAGCGGCTTTTCGACCTCGACCGAGGCGAGCCGGTGCGCGGGATCGTCCTGGCCTCACCGGGCGGCGAGGCCGAGTCCCTGCGGATGTTCCTGCATCCATATGTCGCCGGAAAAGTGCTGGGCACCGCGCGTTCGGCCCGCCGCGGCGGGTCACTGACGGAGCTGCATGCGATGGTGCTCGGCGTGCGCGAGAGCTTCGAGCGCAAACTGGAGCGCCATCTGGTCGCGGAAATGTTGCTGGGCCAGGGGTCGGGCTGGGCGGTGAACGGCATCGGCCCGACACTCGAGGCGCTGAGCCGGGGCCAGGTTCGCACTCTGCTGGTGCGCGCCGACGCGAGCGTCCCCGGCTTCCGCTGCGCCGCGAGCGGACGGCTCACCCTGAGCGCGAAGGAGTGTCGCGGCCTCGGCAACGCCGCGCCGGTGCCGGACGTGATCGATGACGCGATCGAAGAGGCGCTGCGCCAGCGGCTCGATCTCGACGTCGTCTTCGAGCCCGACGCAGCCGAGACCATCAACGGCCTCGCGGCCTTGCTGCGCTTCCGTTGACCCCTATGCAAACCAACCGACCGATCCGGGTGCTGGTCGCCAAGCCGGGACTCGATGGCCACGACCGCGGAGCCAAAGTGGTCGCGGCGGCCTTGCGCGATTCCGGGATGGAAGTGGTCTACACCGGACTGCACCAGACACCGGAGATGATCGCGACGGCGGCGGTGCAGGAGGACGTCGACGTGGTCGGGCTTTCCATTCTGAGCGGCGCCCACATGACCTTGTTCCCACGGGTCCGCAAGCTGCTCGACGAGATGGGCCGCAAGGACGTCCTGCTCACCGGCGGAGGCATCATTCCTCCGGCGGACATCGAGTCGCTGCAGCAGCAGGGCATCGGCAAGCTCTTCGGCCCCGGCACGCCGACCAGCGAGCTCATCGATTACATCGCCGCTTGGGCGAACGATCACCTTGAGCGCTGAGGCGGGGGCGAAGCCATCGCGCCTCCGCGAGCTGACCGCGGAATATCAGGCGCTCGCCGAGCAGCTCCGGCAAGGGGGCGGCGCGGAGCGCGTGGCGAAGCTGCACCGCCAGGGGAAGTTGTCACCGCGGGAACGGGTGACGGGGCTGCTCGACCCTGGTGCCCCGTGGGTGGAGATCGGGCTCCTCGTCGCGTACGACCGCTACGACGGTCAGGCGCCGGGGGCGGGCGTCATCACGGGGATCGGCCTGGTGGGCGGGCGCGAGGTCGTCGTCGTCGCCAACGACTCCACCGTGAAGGCGGGGGCCTGGTGGCCCGAGACCATTCCGAAACTGCTGCGCGCCCAGGACGTCGCGATGCGGCCGCGCCTCCCCATCGTTTATCTCGGTGACGACGCCGGTGTTCA
>CAYNNS010000432.1:0-763 GCA_964398345.1 uncultured Gemmatimonas sp.
CTTGGCCGCTCTGGGGTGGGGGGTCTTGCTCGGCATGCGGGGACTGGGGCGCAAACTGGGCGGAATCGGCAAGACCGAAATGATCGGGCTGTTGCGAACCGTGCCGATGGCGGTGCAGGAGCTGCTCGACGACTGGTTCGAGACCGAGCCGCTCAAGGCGGCGCTCGCGGCGTCGGCGCTGCTGGAGCTCCGCCAGGGGCCGCGCTCGGGAGGTACCGGATTCGGTCTGCTGAGCCGCCAGCTGGGCGCGGCGCCCGGAGCGATCCGCGGCGCGGGTTACTGGCGCGCGGGTCCCCAGGCCCTCACCGAGGCGCTCGCCGGCGCGGCGCGGGCGAGCGGCGTGGAGCTCCGCACCGGCGCCGACGTCGTCCGCATCCTGACCCGCGACGACCGGGTCACCGGAGTCGGGCTCGGTAGCGGGGAGGAGCTGCCGGCTCCCGTGGTGCTGTCCAGCCTCGATCCGGCGCGCACCCTGCTCGGGCTGGTCGATCCGGTCTGGCTGGATCCGGACTTTCTGCTCGCGGTCCGGAACATCCGGTATCACGGCTCGGTGGTCCACGTCAAGGATGCGTCGCGCAGCGTCGGCGTGGTCGATCGCCTGATGCGGCCGGACCAGCGCGAGCAGTTCGACCGGGACAACCGCGGCATGCAGGAGCGCGAGCGCGAGAGCTTCGCCCGCCGCCGGCAGCGCAAGCTGGTGCCGTACGCGGAGGCCGTCGAGCGCCGCTTCCGCATCGACTGGGGCCAGACGCCGCCGGCGGTG
>CAYNNS010000432.1:773-2488 GCA_964398345.1 uncultured Gemmatimonas sp.
CGGAGCGCGATGCCGCCTTGCGGGGGACCCTCTCGCTCACCGCCTCGACGCTGGAGCTCGAGCGCGCCGCCGACGCCGCGAAGTACGGGCGGGTTTCCGAGCGACCGCACGTCGAGGTGCAGCTGCCCAGCCTGCGCTGGCCCGAGCTCGCGCCGGCCGGCAAGCAGGTCCTCGTCGCCCGGGCACAATGGGCGCCGTACCGCCTGCGTGACGGGGAGTGGACCGCCGAGCGGCGCGAAGCCTTCGGCGACTGCATCGCGGCGGCCATCGAACGGGTGGCTCCAGGGTTTTCCCGCCTGGTGCGCGCCCGTGAGGTCCTCACTCCACGCGAGCTCGAGGCTCGTTACGGCCTGACCGAAGGCGCCGCCTCGCACGGCGAGATGGCCCTCGACCAGATACTCTTCATGCGTCCCGTGGCCGGCGCGTCCCGCTACGCCATGCCGGTCGAAGGACTGTTCCTCTGTGGCGCCGGTGCCCACCCGGGCCACAGCGTCTCGGGCGGTGCCGGATGGCTCGCCGCCCGGCAGGTGCTGCAGCACTGAACCCCACGGTTTCCGGAGAGCGTGCCATGGCGTTCGACATGAGTCTGGTCCAGCGCGGAGCGCGGCTGCGTCGCACCCCGTTCTTCGAGGCCACTCAGCGGTACGGGCCCAAAGGCTACACCGTCTACAACCACACCCTCTTTCCGATCTGCTTCGCCGATCTCGAAGAGGAATACTGGCACCTCATCAACGGCGTGACGCTCTGGGATGTGGCGGTCGAGCGCCAGGTCGAGATCACGGGGCCCGATGCGTTCCAGTTCACCAACCTGCTCACGCCCCGCGACCTGAGCCGTTGCGCGGTAGGCCAGGGGAAGTACGTCGTGATCACGGCGGACGACGGCGGCGTCGTCAACGATCCGGTCCTGCTGCGCCTCGGCGAGAACCATTTCTGGCTCGCCCTCGCGGACAGCGACGTGCTGCTGTACGCGCGCGGCGTGGCGCTCCACGCCGGGCTCAAGGTCAGCCTCAGCGAACCGGACGTGTCGCCCCTGCAGATCCAGGGCCCCAAGGCCAAGCCGGTCGTGCAGCGGCTCTTCGGCGACCGGGTACTGGAGCTCAAGTACTACTGGTTCCTGGAAACCTCGCTCGACGGGATCCCCGTCGTCGTAACCCGCACGGGCTGGTCCGGTGAGGTCGGCTACGAGGTCTACCTGCGCGACGGCAGCCGCGGCGACGAGCTCTGGGAGCGCATCATGGAAGCCGGCAAGCCGCACGGGATCCGTCCCACCGGCCCGTCCGATATCCGCCGCGTCGAAGCCGGTATCCTGAACTGGGGTGCCGACATGTCGCTGGAGGTCAACGTCTATCAGGCCGGCCTCGAATGGCTGATCGATCAGGACAAGAGCGCCGACTACATCGGCAAGGCGGCACTGACCCGCATCAAGCAGGAAGGCGTAACCCGCAAGCTCGTCGGCCTCGAGATCGCCGGTGACCCGCTGCCCTTCAACGCCACCAAGTGGCCCGTTACGGCCGGCGGCTCGACCGTGGGCCGGGTGACCTCCGCCATCTGGTCGCCGCGGCTCAAGAAGAACCTCGGCTACGCCATGCTGCCGAGCCGCCTGACGGCAATCGGTAGCGAGGTGCAAGTCCAGATTCCCGGCGCGGGATCCCGGCCGGCGCGCGTCGTGGTCAAACCCTTCGTCGATCCCAAGAAGGAGATCCCGAAGGCATGAG
>CAYNNS010000433.1:0-2479 GCA_964398345.1 uncultured Gemmatimonas sp.
GGCATAGGACACAGGCGAACAGGGCCGGTTGCTTGATTCGGTATTTCTTCGGTATAATACCCGATTGAAAAGCGAAAAGCAAGCACCCGGGATCCGCCTTGCGGGCCCCCCGGGCGCGGGCGAGCCTTGGGTATGACTTCGACTCCTCTGGAGCTGCGCCGCCAGCTCGGGCTCGGCGCTCTGGTGATGCTGGTGGTCGGAGAGGTGATCGGCGTGGGGATCTTCCTCACCCCGGCGCAGATGATCCGTTCGCTCGGCTCGCCCTTCTGGCTCCTGGTGGTGTGGTTGGCGATGGGACTCATGGCGCTCACCGGCGCGCTCTGCTACGGCGCGCTGGCGGCGCGCTTTCCCCAGGCGGGGGGCGGCTACGTCTACCTGCGCGAGGGCTGGGGGCAGGCGGCGGCGTTTCTGTACGGCTGGAAGTGTCTCTTCGTGCTGGACCCCGGGCTCACCGCGGCCTTCGGCGTCGGGCTCGCGAGCTACGCGGCCTACATCCTCCCGCTTGGCCCCCTGGAACAGAAGCTCCTGGCGATCGGCGCGATCGCGGTCCTGGGGGCGGTCAACTGCCTGGGGGTGCGGCTCGGCGCGGGCTTCACCCGCTGGCTCGCCGTGCTCAAGCTGACGCTGCTCGGCCTGCTGATCGGCTGGGGCGTGGCGCGCGGGTTAGGCGACTGGGCGCACTTCTCGCCCTTCGTGGCGCAGCGCGCCGGCTCGGCGCCGCTCCGCCCGGCGCTCGGCAGCGGTCTCCTGGCGGCGTTCTTCTCCTTCGCGGGCTGGTGGGACGCCGCCAAGCTCGCGGGCGAAGCGCGCGATCCCGGCCGCAGCGTGCCGCGCGCCCTGGTGCTCGGCGTGGCGATCGTGACGCTGGTGTATCTCCTGACCACCGCGGCCTTCGTCTACCTGGTGCCATTCGAGCGGGTGACCTCGGGAGAGGCCTTCGCGGCCCAGGCGGGACAGGCGCTCTTCGGCGCCGCGGGAGCCACGCTCTTCTCCGTCGTGGTGATGGTCTGCGTGCTCGGCAGCCTGGCGAGCTTCAGCACCGCCGCGCCGCGGGTCTACTACGCCATGGGGCGCGACCGGGTCTTTCTGCGCTCGGTGGGGGAAGTGCACCGGCGCTTCGGGACGCCGGTGCGGGCGATCCTGATCCAGGTCCTGCTGGCGAGCCTGCTGGTGGCGCTGGGGAGCTTCGACCAGATCGTCGCCTACTTCGTGTTCGTCACGGTGCTGTTCGTGGCGCTGACCGCGGCGGCGGCGCTCCGCCTGGCGCCCGGGTCGCGCGGCCCGGCGGTGGTCTTCCTGGGCTGCGCCGCCGTGCTGCTGTTCCTGCTCGCGTCGAGTAACCCGCTGCAGGCCCTGCTCGGCACCGCGGTGGTGGCGCTGGGCTGGCCGGTCTACCGGCTGGTCTTCGCCAGCTCGCGGGCGCCGCTGGCCAGGTAGAGCGCCAGGAAGACCAGGCTGCCGCTGCTCACCGCGATGCGGACCGGCAGCGGAGCGCCGCCGGAAGAGAGGAACCCCTCGATGCTCCCGGCGACGGCGAGCAGCACGATCACCGCTCCGATCAGCCGCATCGCGGTGCGGCCCGCGAGCACCAGGGCATCGCGCCGGGGCCAGTCTCCCGGCGCGATCAGCGCCCGGCCGAGCCGGAACCCCGCCGCCCCGGCGACCCAGATCGCAAAGAGCTCGAGAACACCGTGTCCCGCGACGAAGGTCCAGAGGTAGCGCAGCAGGCCGACGTTGGCGAAGTGCCCCGACACCGCGCCGAGCTCGAGGCCGTTGAAGGCGAGCAGCACCAGCGAGCCCACACCGAAGACGATCCCGCCCGCAAAGCAGCTGAAGGCGACGCGGACGTTGTTCGCGATGATGCTCGAGGCCACGAGCGGCCGTTCCGCGGCGGCGGTTTCGACGTAGCCCTGGCCGGCGGCCTGGCGCGCGGCGCCGGCTTCGGCGCGCTCGATCATCACGTCGGGCAGCAGCTCCGGGGCCAGCGCGGGGTGATCGCGGAGCAGCGAGAAGCCGGCGAGGGCGGGCAGCAGGAACGTGGCGCAGCCGAGGGCGACGTAGCGCCGCGAGGCGACGATGGCGGCGGGGCACTCGCGGACGATGAAGTGCGCGATGCGGCGCCAGGTATGGCGCTCCTCGCGATAGAGCGCATCGTGACCCGCCGCGACCAGGCGCTCGAGCCGGACGCGGACCAGCGGGTCGGCGCCGTAGGTCCTAACCCGCGCGAGATCCGCCGCGACTTCGCGGTAGCGCGCCGCGAAGTCCGGCAGCTCGGGGGCGCTCAGCCCGTCGAGGCCCTCGCGGGCCACCCGCTCGGCGAGCGCCTGGAATGCGTTCCAGCGGGCCTGCTTCCGGGCCACCAGCCGCTCCACCACCGACGCACCGGTCGCCGGGCCGGCCCGCGCGCCGAAACGGCCCCGGCGCCGCGCGCGCTCCTCGCGCTCGAGCTGGGCAAGAAAGGCCAGGTCGCTGGCGGGCC
>CAYNNS010000434.1:0-2467 GCA_964398345.1 uncultured Gemmatimonas sp.
CGAGATGCAGAGCTTCCAGAACGACCAGCTGTGGCTGGTCAACACGCTGATCGCGGATCTGCTGCGTTACGCCGGCCCGCACTTGAAATGCCTGGTGGTGACAGTGAACGTCCCGGAATCCGAGCCGGTGCGCGCCGACGGCGCACCCTTTCAGGTTATCACTGTGCGCAACGATCGTGCGCTCGGATTCGGGGCCAACCACAACCGCGCCTTCCGGCACTGCAGCACCGACTGGTTCGCGGTGCTCAACCCGGATCTGCGGAGGCCAGGTCCAGAGGTTCCCAGCATAGGCAAAAGCGGGCTCGGCCACGGTAGCGAACGAGGTCGGTGAAAGCGCGGAGAAGAAGGGAGCGTCTTGTCCAGCCACGACCGAGGTGTGCGCCCAATCAAAGTGAATTGTGCCGGTGCGCAGGCGCATTATCACGAAAGCCACGCCATTGGGCTGGCGCGGGAACCCGCCGGCGGTGCATCACCGGAAGGACGCCATCCGACCGGCGAACAAAATGGCTACCTGATGACACGCCGAGACTGGCCTGATCAACAGGCGACCCGGCTGGGAGTTTTCAACCGAAAGCAAACTCGATGCCATCAACCTACTACGAGCTGCACTACCACTTCGTCTGGGCCACGAAGGAGCGCCTTCCGCTGATCACACACCGCGTGGAAGTCGAACTATACGGTCACATCCGCGGCAAGTGCACCGACCTGCGCGTCCGCGTCCACGCGCTGGACGGAATTGAAGACCATTCGCACCTGGTCTGCTCGCTCCCCACCACGATCTCGATCGCGGACTTCCTCCAGCGGGTCAAAGGCGCTTCCAGCCATTTCGCGAACGAGCTCACCGGCGAGCACGGAACCTTCGCCCGCGGTGAGCTGGATCGGCTGGTCGACTGCGCGAGCACCGGCATCGCCCGGCTCTTCGACGCCCAGCGCAAGGTGCTCGGCTGGTGAAGCTCCTCGTCGCCACGCGCAGCAGCGGCAAGCAGCGCGAGGTGCGCCGCCTGCTCGCCGATCTCGACATCGTCTTTCCGGACGAGGCGGGCGTGCTGGCTTCGCCCGCCGAAGCCAGCCTCGAGCTGCACGACAGTTTTGCCGCGAATGCGCGGGCCAAAGCCGAGTTCTTCGCCAAGCAGACCGGCTTGCCCACGGTCGCCGACGACAGCGGGCTCGAGGTCATCTCGCTCGGCGGCGCCCCGGGTGTGCGCTCCAAGCGCTTTGGCGGGGTCGAAGGCCCCGATGTGGTGGTGGATGCCGCCAACAACAGCGAGCTGCTGCGCCGGCTCCGGGGCGCACCCGAGGCCAAGCGCCGCGCGCGCTATCGCTGCGTGCTGGTCCTGTACCGGACTCCAAAGGCGTTTCCCGAGACCTACGAGGGGTCCTGCACCGGTCGCATCCTCGAGGAGCCCGTCGGCACCGAGGGCTTCGGCTATGATCCGCTCTTCTTTAGCGACGAGCTGGGGAAGAGCTTCGGCGAGGCCACGCCCGACGCGAAAGACAGCGTCAGCCACCGCGCCCGCGCCTTCGCCGCGCTGCGCGCCGCCCTGCATCCCGACCTGGAGACTGGTCCGTGAGCGAATCGATTGTTCCCGCCAACCGGATTCGCGCCAAGCTGGCCGAGGGCAAGACCGTGGTCGGTACCATGCTGGTGGAGTTGCGCCAGCCCTCCGTGATGACCCTGCTGGCGAGTGCCGGGCTCGACTTTGTGCTGATCGATAACGAGCACGGACCCTTCTCGGTGGAAACCATCGCCGACTTGAGTCGTGCCGCGCGCGATGCCGGCCTGACCCCGATCGTGCGGATCCCGGAGCTCACCTACGCCCACGTCACTCAGCCCCTCGACGGTGGCGCCCAGGGGATCATGCTGCCCCGGGTGACCGAGCCCGGCCAGGTCGAGCTCTGCGTGGCCTGCATGAAGTACGTGCCCCAGGGGCGGCGCGGCGCCGTGCTCGCACGGGGGCACACCGCGTTCCGCGGCGGGCCGCTCGCCGACACCCTGGCCGCGATGAATCGCGAGACCTTTCTGATCATCCAGATCGAGACGGCGGAAGCGGTCGCCCGGCTCGACGAGCTCCTGGCGGTACCCGGTGTCGATGCCGCCCTCATCGGGCCAACCGATCTGTCCGTTGCGCTCGGCGTGGCGGGTCAGATGGATCACCCCAAGCTGGTCGGGGCGATCGAAACGACCCTTGCCGCGTGTCAGGCGCGCGCGGTCACCCCTGCCATTCACACCAATGACCTGTCGATGACCGCGGCCTGGGCCAGACGCGGCATGCGCCTGGTGAGCATCAACAGCGAGGTAGGGCACCTGATGGCGGGAGTCAAAGCGGCGGTCGCGGAGATCCGGAGGTAAACCACTTCCCCTTGCCCTCGTCCCCTCTTACCCTCCTACCCTCGTACCCTCTTACCCGCTGCAACGGGGCGTAGCTCAGTCCGGTAGAGCGCCTGCTTTGGGAGCAGGAAGTCGTCG
>CAYNNS010000435.1:0-2463 GCA_964398345.1 uncultured Gemmatimonas sp.
GCGACGCAGGGCCGGGCATTGGGGAGGACGGAGCTGCCGGGGGTCGGGTAGCGGGTGTGGCCCACGGCGACGTCGCCGGGGAGCTCACGCAAATCCCGCTCGAGGAAAATGTCGCCCACGAGGCCCATGCCGCGGTGGGTGTGGGACTGGCTCTGGGCATCGACGGTGACGATGCCGGCGCTCTCCTGGCCGCGGTGCTGCAGCGCATAGAGGCCGAGATAGGCCACCCGCGCAGCATCCTGAATCGCCGAGACTCCAATGATTCCGCACATACTAGACCCCGGTTCCCATTCGCCGCGGAATGGCGTCATGGTAGATCCGGCGCAGCTCCGGGGTTTCCCAGGCGAACCGGATTCCGCGGCCCTGAAGCGTGAGGTCCAGCGCGCCGCCGGCCGCGCCAACGCTGCCGACCTCCCGGGCGAGGACGCTGTGCGCAGCGGCCAGCGCCAGGACGCGCGGGAGCATCCCTGCCTCGCAGGAGACGATTGCCCTGCCGCCAGCTTCACCGTAGAGGAGTGCTTCGGCTGGGAGTGCGGCGTTGCCGTCGAGCTGGATCGTCGCGCCGAACGGGGTCGCCGCGTAGGGACCTCCGATGCACGCCTCCGCGAGCGCGACCGCCAGGCCTCCGTCGGAGCAATCGTGCGCCGACTGCAGCAGCTGTTCGGCAGCTGCCGCCACCAGGTAGTGCTGGAGCCGGTGCTCCGCGGCGAGGTCCACGGCGGGAGGAGCGCCCCCCACGAATTCGTGGACGACCTCCCAGTAGCTGGATCCGCCGAGGTGACCGCGGTTTTCGCCAAGCAGGACGATGCGATGGCCCGGCGCGGTGAAGTGGCTGCCGACCCGCAGGCTCACGTCGTGCAGCAGGCCGACCATGCCCACGGTGGGCGTCGGATCGATCGCTCCGCCCGGACTCTCGTTATAGAGCGAGACGTTGCCGCCGGCGACCGGCGTTTCAAAGGCCCGGCAGGCAGCGCCGATGCCGCGGCAAGCTTCCCGCAGCTGAAAGAAGACTTCGGGCTTCTCCGGGTTCCCGAAGTTGAGGCAATCGGTGATTCCCAGCGCGATGGCCCCGGCGCACGCCACGTTGCGGGCTGCTTCGGCGACGGCGGCCTTGCCTCCCTCGTACGGATCGAGGCTGACCCAGCGCTGATTGCAGTCGGCGGTGACCGCGATGCCGAACCCGGTGCCCGGCACTCGGAAGACTCCGGCGTCGCCGCCGGGGGCGAGCACGGTCTCCGCCTGCACCGTCGAGTCGTACTGCTCATAGACCCAGCGCTTGCTGGCGATCGTGGGATCGTCGAGCAGCAGCCCCAGCGCGCCGAGCGCGTCGGCCTTGGGAGCTCCCCGCGGCGCGCTCTCACGCCGGCCCCGCGCGGCAGCGTCTTCCCGGGCCTCGGGATGATAGATCGGGCAGCCATTGACGAGTCCATCGCCGGGGATCTCGGCGACGGTTTCGCCGTGATGGACCACCCGGAAAAGGCCGTCGCCGGTGATCCGGCCGATCGGCGTGGCACTGAGCTCCCATTTCGTGCAGACCGCCTGGATGGCCTCGAGACGTTCCGGCTCCGCGATGACGAGCATGCGTTCCTGGGACTCGGAAAGCATGATCTCGTAGGGTGTCAGGTTCGGCTCCCGCGTCGGCACGAGCCCGGTGTCGAGCTCGACACCCACTCCACCGCGCGCCGCCATTTCCGCGGAGGAGCTGGTCAGGCCGGCGGCGCCCATGTCTTGAATCGCCACGGTGAGGCCGGCTGCGATCAGCTCCAGCGTCGCTTCGAGCAAGAGCTTTTCGGTGAAGGGGTCACCGACTTGCACCTGGGGGCGACGCGCCTCGCTCTGCTCGGAGAGCTCTTCCGAGGCGAAGGAAGCGCCGTGAATGCCGTCGCGCCCGGTGCGGGAGCCCACGACGAGCAACAGGTTGCCGACTCCGTGCGCCCGGGCCCGCATCAGGTCCGCCTCGCGCAGCAGCCCGACACACATCGCGTTGACCAGGGGATTGCCGGAGTAACCCGGCGCGAACGCCACCTCGCCCCCCAGGGTAGGGATCCCGACGCAGTTCCCGTAGTCACCGACGCCCTTCACGATCCCCGCGAAGAGGTAGCGATTCCGCGGATCGTCCAGGGGTCCCAGGCGCAGCGAGTTGAGCACTGCGACGGGGCGGGCCCCCATGGTGAACACGTCGCGGAGAATCCCCCCCACGCCGGTCGCCGCTCCTTGATAGGGCTCCACCGCGCTGGGGTGATTGTGGGACTCCATCTTGAAGGCGACGGCCCAGCCCTCGGGCAGTCGCAGTACCCCGGCGTTTTCTCCAGGACCCTGGACCACGGCGGGTCCGGTGGTCGGGAACTCCTTGAGCAGGGGCTTGGTGTGCTTGTAGGAGCAATGCTCGGACCAGAGCGCGGAGAAAATCCCCAGCTCGGTGAGCGTGGGCGTCCGCCCGAGCAGGGCGAGGATCGCCCGGTA